>JAGAAE010000159.1 GCA_017615405.1 Clostridia bacterium
CACAGGGTATTGACGTGTCGAAGCTCGCCAATGCAGACCACTCCTCAAATATCAGGGATGCCGTTGAGGCGCTTGTCTCGCTCGGTTACTCTCAAAGTGACTCATATTCAGCGGTCGGACGTTTAGATCCCGCTATGTCGACCGACGAACTTATTAAAACAGCTCTTAAAAATCTCTCAAAAGGTTCTTTAAGATAGACTTACCTTAGTTAAGAAGGTGATAGAATGATCGAAGAAATGGATTTTGAAAATCGAATCGTTTCCCCGGAATATAACTATTCCGATAACGATAACGAATTATCTTTAAGACCGAAAACCCTTTCTGAATACATTGGGCAAGATAAGGCAAAAAGTGCATTAAGTGTTTATATCAAGGCGGCAAAGATGAGAAATGAATCCCTTGATCATTGCCTTCTTTTCGGACCTCCGGGTCTTGGTAAGACAACACTTGCCGGTATTATTGCCAAAGAGATGGGCGTTAATATCAGGGTAACGTCAGGACCTGCCATTGAAAAGCAGGGCGACCTTTTGGCAATTCTTACTTCACTTAATGAAGGCGACGTCTTATTTATTGACGAAATTCACCGCCTTTCAAGAAATATTGAAGAGATCCTTTATCCTGCGATGGAAGATTTTTCGGTTGACGTAATAATCGGAAAAGGTCCGTCTGCAAGATCTATCAGGCTTGACGTTCCGCATTTTACCTTGGTAGGTGCTACGACAAGATCCGGTCAGTTGACCGCGCCGCTCAGAGATCGTTTCGGCGTTTTGCTTCGTCTTGAAATGTATACCCCTGAGCAATTATCCGAGATAATTCTTCGTTCGGCAAATATTCTTAATATTCCCTGTGACCGTGACGGTGCGTTGGAGATCGCGTCACGGTCAAGAGGTACGCCTCGAATTGCCAACAGGCTTTTGCGACGCGTCAGGGATATAGCGCAGGTCGATTTTGACGGCATGATTACCGAAGAGGTATCAAGGATCGCACTCTCTCGATTTGCGATCGATGAATACGGTCTTGATGATTTTGACAGACGAATGCTGAGAACGATCGCGGAAAACTACGGTGGCGGTCCTGTCGGTCTTGAGACCTTGGCGGCGGCTTTAGGTGAGGAATCTGTTACCATTGAAGACGTTTATGAGCCTTATCTTATTCAAATCGGTTTTCTTGCTCGTACGGCACGGGGACGCTGTGTTACACCCGCCGCATATAAACATCTTGATATAAAGCAGGACGAACCCTCGCAAGCATCCTTACTTTGACACATATAGGTATATTATGAGAACAGTTACAGATTTTTCGGATTATGAACTTATCGACGCGGAAAACGGCGAACGGCTTGAACGCTGGAAAGATATAATTCTTATTCGTCCTGATCCGCAGATCATTTGGCGAGGCAAAAGAAATAATCCTCTTTGGAACGATCCTAATGCAGTCTATCACCGCTCAAATTCCGGGGGAGGATATTGGGAAAACGTTAAAAAAGTTCCCGACGTATGGAACGTAACGTATAACGGATTGACCTTTTGTCTTAAACCTATGGGGTTTAAACACACGGGACTATTCCCGGAACAGGCTGTCAACTGGAATCTTGCTATGGAACTTATTAAAGGCGCAAATCGTCCGATCAAGGTCCTTAATCTGTTTGCTTATACCGGAGCGGCTACCGTTGCTTGCCTTAAAGCAGGTGCCGACGTCACACACGTTGATGCCTCAAAAGGGATGGTTAACTGGGCGAAAGAAAATGCTGACGCGAGCGGAGTTTCTGACAGAAACGTAAGATGGCTCGTTGATGACTGTCTTAAATTCGTAAATCGTGAAATACGACGCGGCAAGAAATATGACGCTATTATAATGGATCCGCCGTCCTACGGTCGCGGTCCTAACGGTGAGGTTTGGAAAATCGAAAACAAGCTTTCCGAGCTGTTGCTCGGTGTTTCAAAGGTTTTGTCTGATGAACCTTTATTTTTCTTTTTGAATACCTATACGACGGGGTTTTCGCCCACGATAATCAATTATTTGGTTAAGCAGTATTTCCCCGTAAAAGAAAATGATCAACTCTTTACAGATGAAATAGGTTTAAACGTTACCGAAAGGGATATAACTTTGCCCTGTGGTTCAACGACAATTTGGATTAACAATGGATAACTTTATTAAATTTAAAAACGTATCATACGAGTATAAGGATAATGACTCGGGGAAATCAGTCCTCAGTGAATTTAATCTCAGTATTGAGAAGGGCAGTTTTACGGTTATCCTCGGGCATAACGGTTCGGGTAAATCAACTATTGCGAAACTGATGAACGGGCTTTATAAACCTTCGACAGGCGACGTATTTGTTGACGGTAATAACACTAAAGACGAAGCAACCGAAATTGAGATAAAGCGACGCGTCGGTATGGTTTTTCAAAATCCTGACAATCAACTTTTGGCATCGGTTGTTGAGGATGACGTCGCTTTCGGTCCCGAAAATCTCGGATGTTCTCCCGAAGAATCGATGAAAAGGGTAGAAGAGGCGCTGAGATCTGTCGGAATGATCGATTTTATAAAACGCTCGCCGCATCTTTTGTCAGGCGGTCAAAAACAACGCGTTGCAATTGCCGGCGTAATTGCGATGAAACCTGAATGCATAGTTTTTGACGAGCCCACCTCAATGCTTGATCCTCAAGGAAGAGTTGAAATAATATCAACGATCGAGAAACTTAACAAGGAAGACGGTATGACCGTCGTTCTCATTACCCATTTTATGGAGGAAGCCGCAAATTCCGATAGAGTAATTGTAATCAATGACGGCAAAATCGTTGCTGATGATAAGCCGAAAAACGTATTTAAAAATGCAGGTTATCTGAAAGAAATCGGGCTTGACGTTCCTATAACTACCGATTTGATACTCAAATTGAGGAAGAATATTATTGACGTTGACACAGACGTAATTTCTATAGAAGAAGCAGCCGATTCAATTTTTAAGGCGTTTCATTCGGAGGGAAAATAATTGTCTAAGATCTTAGAGATCAAAAATCTTACCCATATTTACGAGAATTCCGGTTCGAGCAAATTTGCCGCTATCGATGACATCTCTTTCTCAGTAGAGGAAGGAGAAATAATCGGAATTATCGGGCACACCGGTTCCGGCAAAACGACCCTTGTCGAGCATCTTAACGGTCTGCTTAAACCAACGTCCGGAACCATTCTTCTTGATGGTAAGGATATTTGGGAAAATAAAAAGAATATGAAACTGATCAGATCAAAAATCGGTCTTGTTTTTCAGTATCCGGAATATCAATTATTTGAAGAAACCGTTTTTAAGGATATTGCTTATGGTCCTAAAAATATGGGATTGTCAGGTGATGATCTCAAAAATCGTGTATTAGATACATGCAGTATAGTGGGTATCAATAATTCATTTCTTGAAAAATCACCGTTTGATCTTTCCGGAGGTGAAAAAAGGCGTGTTGCTATTGCAGGAGTAATGGCGATGAAGCCGAAGGTGATCATTTTTGACGAGCCCATAGCCGGACTTGACCCTATGAGCAGAAGCAGTATCATTCAAATGATTGATGATTACCGTACTTCAACAGGCGCAACCGTTTTGATAATCTCTCATAATATGGACGACATGGCAAAACTTGCCGATAAACTTCTTGTCTTAAATAAAGGTAAACTTGCCCGTTTTGATACTACCGAAAACGTATTTAAAGATTCAGATTTCTTAAAAAGTATTGGGCTTAATATACCTACCGTCGCTGAAATTTTCGGTATTTTGCGAAAAAAAGGTATGGACGTTCCCGACAATATTTTTACCACCGATGACGC
>JAGAAE010000160.1 GCA_017615405.1 Clostridia bacterium
CAAGCCGGAAATTCATATTAACCTTAACGTCGTCGTGACTGAAACTGTCCTTGAACTCTATGCTGGTGGTTTTTTCGTCCTGTCCCGCGTTTTTTGCTATTTCGTATCTGCGGTTTACAAAAGCATAAAGACGGTTAATAAGAGTATTTATAAACTTGTTTTCATAGGTCTGTATCGTTTCCTCACGAAAAACGTTCAGAATTTTTGAGGGAATTATCTTATCTCCCTCGATTTTTGAAATAAGATTTGTATGCTGAGATAAGTGTTTAAGCGAGTTTACCGAAATATTGCGCGATAATTCGATCGGCAAAACCTCTTCACGTTCTTCGATAAACCTTGACGGGTTGCGAATTATCATATCAAGCGACGGCAAGGTATCCTCAATAATATTGACCCACGCCTCATCGATAGCGCGCAGCAGATACCGTTTTTTAAGTTCAATTGTGGCATTACCGTCTCTCATCATTGCAAGGATAGCCGGGAAAACGTCGTATTCTTCAACTATACTGTCAACAAAGAAAGTAGCATCGTTATAAACGCGGCGAAAGGTACTCTCGCCATTATTCTTTTTCTGCTCTTCCGCCAATGTTTTCACCTCAAAGTCCATTGAAAAACTTGAAACACGGGACGATGCGGACACCGTCCCCTACACATTATACCGTGTTCCTACAAACGTAGCCAAAGCCCTTCTTTACACAAGGAGGGTGGCGCCATAGGCGCACATATTATCTGATATCCGATCAGTACATTGACTTCTGCAGTCTTTGCAGATATTCGGTGCACTCTTTCATAGTGCCCTTGCCGAAAAGACTGTCCATAAACAGGATAAGTCCCCTTATCTCATCGCGGATAAGCGAAAGGTTAAGACCCTCAAATTTTCTGAAAACCTTTGTGGCAAGGATATAATCTATACCTTCTAATTCAGTACCGCCGCATGCTACGAATACCGGTACAAATACCTGAAGCTGTTTCATAATACGGTTACCGAAAGCGATACGGAATTTTTCAATAACGTAAAGGTCAAGCTTGCTGATATTCTCAAGCGTTTTCGCGCTGACCGGGTTCTCTTGTATCGCTTTGGCATAAAGCTCCTCAACGTAGGAATAACTGATAAATTTCGGCTTTGTATCGGGCGCCGTAAACGGCACGCCCTTACTGTCAAGATTTATTACCAGCGCACGGTCGTAAACCTTATCGGAAACGGCGAAGGTAGAATCGTCGTTATTCGCGGTACCGATATACCATACGTTCTGCGGGATCTGCAGTTTGCCGTCCGGCAAATGCGCGGGGTCGCTCGGCCAGGAAGCCGGAACAAGCTCGATCTTCCACTCTTCCGGATTCGGCATTTCAAGAATTGAAAGCATTTCCGCGAAGTAGTATTCAACACGCGCAATATTCATCTCGTCGAGAATGATAACGTTGATATCGTCATTGTACGAAGCCTCGTAAATACGCTTTAAGACTTCGGTTTCGTTAAACTTCTTTGTAAACTCATTGAAATAGCCGAAAAGCTCTGTCCTGTCACGCCAGGAAGGCTGTACCGAAGCTATGGTGGCATCGTTCTGGAAATACTTGCCGAGCATATACGGAAGCGAGGTTTTACCTGTACCGGAAATACCCTGAAGAAGTATGAGCTTTGTGGAAGCAAGGCCGGCTATCATAAGGCGTATCGTTTTTATCTCATAATAAAGATTAGAACGCGAGCAGGCGAAATTCCTTATATCGTCGCAAATCTGACTGAGTGACATCGTGCGGTCATACTCGGGCGCCACATAATACGTATATTTATCGTCAACCGCTGAAAGACGGAAGAAACGCTTTTCATCGGGAGCACCGATGCTGAGCGTCTGCTCATTGCCTTCACCCGCAGACGACTCCTCAGCGGCCGATTCGCCTGTAGCTGCGGTCTCTGGCCTGTTAGCCTCGAACATATCGCGAAGCTGATCGTACGTAACGCCGGTAGGATCTATCTTCATGTTGATGATGCGTTCCTTTTCGGCATTGAGACGGACAACGTCACGGTGCAGATCGGCGATCTCCTCAAGCAAATCTTCGTTACCTACAAGCGTTCTGCGGAAACGGATATACTTTCTCGCCGCAATAACGATAAGAAAGACAAGTCCGACCATGATACCGTAGGTAAGCAAGATCACCAGGATGCAAAGCGTCCACCCGAGCACGTTAAAACCGCTCTTGTAGTTTGCAAGCTGATCGGATATCGCCTTAAAATTGAAAAGAAATGAAATCGCACCGAAAAGTCCCGAAACGCCCTTCCAGATCGCTTGAAGAAAATCGGTCATGAAATCAAAAAACCAAGTCAAAAAAGCATCCATACTCGATATAAACTCCTAAACAATTTATAATGCATTAAAAACTAATATAGCAAACGGCAAGGCACGATGCGGGCATCGTGCCCTACTAAAAACACATCCTTTCGCACAAGACGAGAATCTGCGCGGATACGGATGTGTTTTTGTATGTCTTAAAATATTATTTCTCGGTCTTCTCTTCCGCCGGTGCTTCGGTTTCTTCGACTTCGGCAACCGGCTCTTCGGCAGTTTCTTCCGCCGACTCCGGCTCATCCGCCGCAGGTTCCTCTGCCGGTGCGGCTTCCTCAACCTGTTCTTGTGCAGGTTCCTCAGTCGCTTCTTCGGCTGCTTCCTCGACCGGTGCTTGTGCCTCTTCGGCTTCATCAGCCGGCGCCTCTTCGGTCACCGGTGCGGCTTCCTCGGCGGGTTTTGCCGTCTCTCCGGCAGGCGCCGCGGCGCTCTGCGCTTTGAGATACTCTGCAACAGCCTGCTGCCTGATGCGTTCCTCATCCTCGGCAGTAAATTCCTGTTTGCCTTCATTCTTTATCTCGGTGAAACGCTTAACGAATATGATAAGTTCATAAAGGAAGAACAGACCCATCGGAAGAACAACGGCAAGCATGAAACCACGTTTGGTCTGCAAGAAATCAAGGACTTTTCCGGCATAAGGTACACGGAACGAATATGTGCAGATGATCTCATCAGCCCTTACGGTTTCGTAATCTTTCTCAGTGTCCGTCGGGTTGTTATCACCGTGCGTCTTATACATGACGAAATCGGAATCATTATTCTCGGAATTCGGAGCAAGCACTTCAACAATTCTGTGAGAGTTGATTTCGTTTTTCTCACCGTCAAGATTGACGTCATAGTGATAAGAAATGATATCGTCTTTTTTCAACTTGCTCTTAGCGTCATCGGTGAGCCTCTTACCGACAAGCAGGTCGCCCTTGTTAAATGTCGGTGACATCGAATCGGACTGAACCGTGAATATCATTCTTCCGCCGATATCGCGCGTACCGTCAGCCTTGGTGGTTGAAACAAAAGTTAGAATTGTTACCACTGCCGCAAAAATAACAAACAGCCATATAATTACGTTAACTATGACTGAAACAACTTTTTTTGCGGTTGATTTACCTTTAGCCATATTGAATCCTCACATTCCGTTATGTAATATAACATAGAACTAAATATAGTCATACCTATATATAGTAAATATAATACAAAACAGCCGGAATGTCAAGAAAAATAACATTTTAAGACATAAAAAAACACTGTTTTACATAAAACCCGATTGTTTAATAGCGTTTATACGCGTCGGCGCCCGGGTTTATCCAAAAGACGACCGGTCGCGTCCACCGGTCGTCTTAAGTAATATTTAGCGCTAAATATTATTTTTTGATTTGTGGCGGGCGGTTAAGCCCGCCACAATAATAGGTTTGCTAAATTGTTAATCAGGTATGATCATTTACGAAAGCCTGGAGATTGAAGGTAACCTGACCGGTAAGAGCAGCAGCGTTATCGGTATAAACGTTAGAATCGTCGCCGTTGAAGTAAATGTAAACCTTGATTTCCTGAGCAGTACCGGTAACGGTATCGGAAAGAACGTCAGCAGCGTTATAAGCTATGTCAGAAGCCGAAGAGCTGAACTCTTTGTAGCCGTCAGCACCTGCGATAACAACGGTGATACCTTTGTTAGCCGGAATTGTGATATCGGAAACAATGAGGTCATAACCGGTATCAGCAGAATTCGCACGCAATTTTACCCAGTAAGAAGTTTCAGCAACATAGCCGGTGAAATCATCGATATAATTCTTGGCTGTCATAGCGTTGGTTGCGTTATCGCTGTTGCCGTTGTAACGATAATACCAGTTGTCGTTGGTGCTGTCGCTGTTAAGGTCAAATTCTTCGATGTCAGCTAAAGCAGACCATGCTTCATGATGTGCAGGATAGAGGTCTTCGTCAAGACTCTGAGCAGCAGTAATGTCATAAGTGCCGGCATTAGCATTGCTGATTTCGAGGAAGATCGCGTCTGATACAGCGGTAACTTCCATACCTGTAGCAGAAACTTCAGTGCTCATTGAGAACCATGCATAGGTCGATGTGCCGAGAAGAATGGCAGAAACGAGAAGCATAGCAAGTGCGGGGATAAGTTTTTTCATTTTCATTTTGGTTTTCTCTCCTTTAATTAAGAAAATTTGTTTTGTTTTTATCTTGAACCCGCCGACCGCCATCGGCGAGAGTCAATACAGATATCAATTTGTGCGAACGCACACCTCATCCGGTGCTTTGCACCACCTTCCCCTCAAGGGGAAGACAAATAGGAAATTTTATTTATTGTCTTCGGGGGTAAGCACGCTTATTGACATATCGATTTTGAACTTGCCGCCTATGATTTTATCAACACAGTCGGGGTCGGGACCCTCAAGCCAGATTACAACGGTAAATTTAGTTCTGTCACCGGGTTTGAAGTGTGTCACCGTATCTCTCACCACGGTATTACCGCTCTGGAATTGCGTCGTTCCGGGTTCGGGGCCTTCTACACCGTCCGTCCTCGGATAGGCGTAATCGGTATATTTACCGTTTACGTAAAAACGAATGCGAACCGCTTTTTCTATCTCTTTGGTCATATTGGCGATGTACATATCGTAACTGTAGGTAACTGTCTTTTCGCCGGCGTTTGAACAATAGAAGGTATATGCAACGTAGTTATCGCCGTTATGCTCGCCGTTTATGTTATCTACCCAATCGGGGATCGTCTTACCGTCAATATTCGTAATCGTTTCGGAAATTTCGGCGTTAAGGCGTGAGGTTTGAGATTTGAAATCTTCATTCTCGGAAAGGGTCAAAGCATACTCATTATGGTCAAACTTATTTACCATAACCGTAAAGGCGCCGAATTTCATATAAAGGACTGATACAACGTATCCGATTATCAGGAATAAAATCGCAATGCCTATTGCTATCGCTACGAGTCTTTTAAGTCTACGGTAATTCTTGATCTCTGTCGCAGTTCGGTGGATACTGACGCCAACTCTCTTTTCCTTGGCCATCAGAATTCCTCCTCTTCTTTTTGCTCTAATGCTTCATTTAGCGGCATACGCAGACGACCGTGCTCAACGCTTCCCTTATACCCGGAAGAAGGTATATATCCGAAACAGTCAGCCCTTGACATAGCGGTTATCTGCTCATCATTATATACACCGTCCGCTATAACGTTACTCGGAAGACCGCGAAGGAATGATATGAACGAAGCCACCGTGGTTCCTTTATCGCGACTGTTGATAATCGCTGTTAAATGCGGTGATAAAAGCAGGTAATCAAAAGGAAGGTTTATAAGCGGGGTTACCGGAGAATCTTTTTCGCCGCAACCGGTCATCATTGTTTTGACCTTTAAAAGTTTCATACTGAGAAGCGCCATCCGAACTTTTTCTTCATCCTCAAAAAGAACCGTGCGTGGAAATTCGAGGCAAAGCTTATCGGGAAACTTAAAATCGCTTTCATCAAGTATCGATTTGATAGCGCCGTAAAAATCAAGCTCAAGTACCATACGGGGTGAAACGCGAAGGGAAACAAACTCAATTTTCCTGCCTGCGATTATAAACTGCTCAACTGCTTTCATAGCGGCTTTAAGGTTATATTTCGCGAGGCGTAAGCCGGTATCGGTTTCATCCGCTGCGTAGGAATACTTTTCAGGTGAGATAACTCCCTCAACCACGCTGTTGATATATGTATATGAGCGATACGCTACGGGAAATTTTCGGTAACAGGAGTTTATCTGCGAATATCTTATCTCTATCGGAGCAACTCCGGAATCAAGCGACATCTTAACAAGTTTTGCGTTTGACTGTTCTTCTTGCTCTTCCGTTGTTACTTCCGGCGACTCGGTCTTTGCTTCTTCCTCAGGAACAGTTGCGGGATTTAATTCATCCATATTTCTGCTCCCTTCAAAAAGTCTCTTAAAAAGAAAAACGCAACAAAACCAATGAGGTTTCATTGCAACTGGCTACCCAACCGAGGGCCCTATAGCTTTGCGTCGCCGTCTTTCAACGGTTTTGCCAAACATATACCGGGAAGTATAGAAAGTTTCAAAAAATAAAAAAAGCAACCAAATCAAGCGATTTCGTTGCAACTGGCTGCCCAACTTGGGGCCCTATAGCTTTGCGTCGCCGTCTTTCGACGGTTTTGCCAAACATATTCACCGATGCTACTTTACCACAATATGTAAAATTTGTCAAGTGTTTTTTTAAAAAATTTTAAAAAATTTTTGAAAGCGTCGAAAATCCGCGAAAAAACTGCTTGCAAATATATGAAATATATAATATAATACCTCTACAACTGTTTAAAAATATTTATGGAGGATTTATGGCAAACAAGGATTTTTCATTAAAAAAAGACAAAACTTCCGGCTTTCGCCTTGAGATTTTCAACTTCATTATTATTTTAATCACGGTGGCAGTAACCGTATTTCTTTCAATGGTATTATTCAGAGCGCATTCTACCTATGATGCTTTCCAAGAAGCAACCGAAGAATATATCTCCTGCAGACAAGCCGCGGATCAAATTCACGAAGCTTCGGAATATCTTACCAACGAAGTGCGGGCATATACCTTTTCGGGCGATATCAAGCACGTAAACAACTATTTTAACGAAGCAAAAGTTACAAAGCGCAGAGAACAGGCACTTAAGATAATAAAAGAATATGTGCAGGATGAAAGCAAATCGGTTTACCTTGACAATGCGGTTTCCGAATCCAAGTTGCTGATGAATATTGAATACTATGCCATGAGATTGCGCCTTGAAGCGGATGGCGTGAGTGAAGATAAGTTCCCTGAAGAAATAAAGAAAGTGGGACTAAACGCAAAAGATATAAAGTTATCGGACGCGGAGAAAACCGAACTCGCCAAAGAGCTCGTTCACAACAACGAATATGATGATTACAAAGATAAAATATACAAAAACGTGTCGTTATACACTCAGGATTTGCTTGAAGCGACCCGCAAACGCGAATCATCAAACGCAAAGCTCTTTTCAAAATACCAGCAGTTGCAGCTTATACTTATAGTTGCCTTAATTTGTATTCTTATGCTCACGGTCGCCTTTACGTCGATTTTCCTAATCAGACCGTTGCGCAAAAACTCAAAGCTTATAGTTGAGCAAAATTCACTGCCTGTAAAAGGGCCGCAGGAAATGCGAACCTTTGCGATGCTTTATAATAAAGTTTTACAAAAGACAAAAACACAGCAGGCAAAGCTCAGTTATGAGGCCTCGCACGATTCGCTTACCGGAGTTCAAAACAGAGCCGCTTTTGACGATATGTGCCGCTCTTTAAGCAAAACCGACGGTATTACGCTCGTTCTTGTGGACGTTGACACGTTTAAGCAAATCAACGATACTTACGGTCACGAAACAGGCGACGGAATTCTCAGAAAAACCGCTTCCCTGCTCTTTGATTCGTTCCGGTCGGGCGATATTATATGCAGGATAGGCGGCGACGAGTTCGCGGTAATCTTAGAAGGCGTTACAAGAAAGAGCCGCGATTTGCTTGAAAACAAAATGCAGTTCATTATGAAAAAACTTGATTCCGCAAAGGACGATTTGCCGGTAACAACGCTTAGTATCGGTATCGCTTTCGGCGGCGAGGAATGCTCTTTCAATGAGCTATATAAACAGGCGGACGAAGCGCTATATTCAATCAAATCAACCACAAAAGACGGGTTTAAGTTTTACGGTGAATAAGACACGAAAAAACCGGCTGAGGAATTCCTCAGCCGGACTTTTTATGCTTTATTCATCAAGAAATACGGCTTTTGAGTAAAGGTAACCCTGATAACAGTCGCACCCTATACCGTGCAGCATTTCGCGCTGTTCCTCGGTTTCAACGTATTCCGCCAAAACGGTCATATTGAGCGAGGAGGCAAGCCCCGTAATCGAGGCGACAATTTCTTTATAACTTGCGTGCTCCAGAATGCCGGTAATAAGCGAGCCGTCAAGTTTAACTATATCAAACAAGCCGTCTTTCATATAATGCAAAGACGTTTGGCCCATTGAAAAATCGTCAATTGCGAGAGTAAAGCCCATCCCTTTCAGTTCTTTTAGTGCCGAAAGACCGCCTTCGTCAAGCGCAAGCGCCGTTTGCTCCGTAACCTCGATACACATATTGTTTTCGGAAAAATGAACGGTTTTATCGAGATTTTGGCAGAACTGCAAGAATTGCGGTTTTGTTACGGTTGAGCCGGTTATATTGACCGAAACCTTTATATTGTCACCAAAGCGCGCCCGAACCTCGTGCAAATCATCCACCGTTTTTGATAACACCTTTTGTTCGAGTTCCGTAAGGAAGCCGCCCTCCTCAGCCAACTTGAATATCACCGGCGGATACAAAATGCCGTGCGCGGGATGTTTAAAGCGCATAAGCGCCTCGGCGCCGACACACTCGCCCTTATAATTGTACTGCGGCTGATACGCGAGAACTACGCCACTCTTTATACCATGGCGGATTTCTGCGCAAAGAGTTTTGGCAAAATCGCCGTACATATTATCAAGGTCCATAATGCGCGTGCCGGTAAGGAGATTTTCGTTTTGCTTGAAGTAATCCATAAAGGAAACGTAATTCTTCTCCGATTGCTTAAGCGACTGCTTATCGAGTATACGCACGAACGGTACATAGATAAGAACGCCGATAATAACGTTGAAAACCTGCAAAAGACTGCCCGCTACCGAACCTGTTGCGTGGTAACCGCCAAGTATTATCGGCGTTGTCCACTCAACCGCGCCGGTTATCATCGGCACAATTCCGGTGAGCATGGCAATATACGCCACAGAATAACAAACGAGCGGTACAAGGAGGAACGGTATAAGCATAATCGGGTTAAAGATTATCGGCAACCCGAAGACCATAAGTTCGTTTATATTGAATATCATAGGAAACGCGGCGGCGTAACCCAGCCCGCGGCGAGCGCGGTTTCTGGAAAAGAGAAGAATTGCTATAAGCAGGCAAATCGCGGAACCGCAACCGCCCATTAAAACAAAGCAGTCAAAGAACTGTTTTGTTAAAATCTGCGTAGGTTCGCTCCCTGCCGCAACCGCCGCCTGATTTGCTTCAAGCCCCGGCGCAAAATAGGTCTGCATAACGCCCTCTAAGGTATCGCTGCCGTGTATACCGAAGAACCAAAGCACCGAACTGAGCAGTACAAAGAATAAACCTTTAAAGAAGCCCGTGCCGCCAAACGAAAAGAGTTTATTAAAGAGATTACTTAAAAGTTCTCTTACCGATTCGGCGCCGAAAACGCGCACTATCAAAAGATTTATAACCGCGAACACTATTGCCACAAGCGTTATCGGCAAAAGCGTTGTTATCATACGGTTGAAATTTCTATCCGCGCCGGAGGTGAAAAGAACGTGTTTATGCGAGCCCAGAACCCGCTCAAAGAAAAGATACAAAGCCGAAGCTCCGAGGCCTGTTATAATCGCCAGGAACATCGATTTCGGCCCCATACTCTCCGACCCGAAAGATTTTAAATTCGCACCGGACATAATAAAAAACGAAAGAACCGACGCGAAAACCGGGCCGTACGTAACGGTATTGGGATTTGCCTTGATATCAACGAACGCACGACTGATTGAAAAGGTCATATAAACCGATAAAACGCCGAAGGTCGCGGCATAAACAAAATCAAAGAGCGAGAGTAAATAGCCACCTACAGTAGTAGTTAAAAACTTCTGATAAGCCGTAAGAGGAAAAGTTTTAAGTATAAGAGCAAAAGCGCCGATAATCAGTATCGGGATCATATTTACAAGCCCGATACGAACCGCGCTTACAATAGCCGATTGGCTGAATTTTTCAAATACGGACCTGGTGCCGCCCGTTTTTTTCATAATATCACCGCCGGTTTTATATGGAAATTTATATCTAATAATTTATAACAAATGTAAAGTTATGTCAATAAAAAATTGCGATAAAATGAAAAGACGCCTTGTAGGACGTCTTTTTTGTGATTATCAGACAAAATAGCCCAAAGGCATTATTAGGATAAACAGCTATATTCTCCGACGTTATTTGATTGTGCACGATTACACAATGCTGAAATGACATAATTGCCCAAGAATTATTATTCTTACTTTACTAGGTTTTTCAGTCTCCAAATTGTGCTTTGATTTTTTCGTTTACAAGAACATCTGCTCGTGGAATCTGTTTCAAATCATCTTTCTTTATAGCAATATCGCCTATCGGCGCATGTTCACCATACAGGTCAAAAAACACATCCCATGTTCCGTCAATTGATTCTTCTTCCCAAATAACACCCTGCATACCTTTATGAACGCCGCATTTCGCATATTCTTCTTTTTCAACAATAAGTTCTACACAATCCATATATTTCATAATCATTCTCCTCCGTATGGTGTATTTAAGTGTATTAAACCATTAGGACAGACTTTCCATCCCGTTATAAACGAAACAGTTTCATTTTTGTTCTTTCGGGGGATTTCTACCCTAATACTTATTCTTTGACCATATTTGTTCCAAACACCCAATTCATAATCACCGTTCTTATACTTTTCGAGAGATTGTTTTTCGACTTCGTCACGCAAATATTCCGAATCCTCAACACTATATCCCCAACTTTCAAACATCTTTTGTTTTCCGTGCTTATAATAATTGGTGGGGTCAAACAAATATGGGTCAAATTTTTGAAACGGACAATCTGCCTTTGCTTCTCTTAGAACCGTTTCATACTGTAAATCTTCCAAAATGCAATGACAATACGGATGATGAGGATGCTTTGGATGTTTATCACCCGCAAACCAACACCCGTCCACCACCAGGCATTCAGGGCAGTGATTTTCACTTAAATTGCGATGAATCCATTTAACCCAATCTCGAGTATTAGAAACATCTTTACCCCATAATCCTTTTTTAAATTCGTCAAAACTCAAATCCACAATTATAATACTCCCTTCTTTTTCAAATTGCAAGCGTACTATAATCATAGAATTCGCGACATTCAAGGACATATTATTTGTGGCGAAGCCACACCGAAATTATTCATTCTTAAGTTTTAAGTATTCAATATTCATTCGGCGTTAGCCGGCCTACGACCCTCACTCTTGCGGTGCCCGAACACGCGC
>JAGAAE010000161.1 GCA_017615405.1 Clostridia bacterium
GGCGGATTCAGCCTGTCGATAAACCATATTTCGAACTCCGACGCCTAACGGCGTCGATTTGTTTTTCCGGCGACATGTGCGGCGGAAAAACACCTTGTAAGCGAAAACCGCCTTAAAAAGCGGTTTTCAAGAGGACGTGGGTGGTATTGGCGGGAGTAGAGAGCAGTCCGAAAATTTGCAGAATTTTCGGCGAACGGCATTTCCGCCAAGAGAGTGTCGATTTTTCCGACACTCTCTATCCGTCCTTAAAGCAGGGCGGATCTTTTATATGTGCCTGTCAAAGTCGGTCGCATTTACGTTTTGAACCGCAACCATATATTTGTATTTGACTTTTGGGCACTTATATGCTAATATATTATAAGTAATAATTATATAAAAAACAGCAGGGACCGGGATGGTATAAATGGCTTTTAGTTCACAGGAAAAATTCAAACGATTTGATAAGAAGATCTGGCTGTCTTCACCTACCATGCATGGCGAAGAGATCGGATTTATCGAAGAGGCATATCGGACCAACTGGATGTCAACGATAGGTGCTAATATAAACGAGGCGGAAAAGAGTATTTCCGAAATCATCGGTCGTAAATACGCCGTCGCCCTTGCTTCGGGTACTTCGGCACTTCACCTCGCAATACTCGTCAGCGGGATAAAACCGGGGGACAAGGTCTTCTGTTCCGACGTCACCTTTGCCGCGACCGCAAACCCGATAATCTACGTCGGCGCCGAGCCTGTTTTTATCGACTGTGAACATGAGACCTGGAATATGGATCCGAAGGCGCTCGAAAAAGCCTTCCGCTTATACCCTGATACAAAATACGTTATGCTGGCGCACCTTTACGGAACACCTTCAAAAATGGATGAGATTTTAAAGGTTTGCAAAGATAACGGCGCGATACTTATCGAGGATGCCGCCGAATCCTTCGGAGCGACCTACAAAGGCAGACAAACGGGAACCTTCGGTGACGTTTCGGCGATAAGTTTTAACGGAAACAAGATAATAACCGGCTCGTCGGGCGGAATGTTCCTGACCGATTCAAAAGAGACTGCCGATCTTGTCAGAAAACTATCGACGCAGGCTCGCGATAACGCGCCTTGGTATCAGCACACTATGGTCGGTTATAACTACCGTATGAGCAACGTTATCGCCGGCGTCGTCAGAGGTCAGATACCTCACCTTAACGAGCATATCGCTCAAAAACGAGCCATCTATAACCGCTATAAAGAAGGCTTTAAGGATCTTCCGGTGCAGATGAACCCGTTTGAAGAGTGTGCGATCCCGAACTATTGGCTTTCCTGCATGCTCATTGACAGAGGTGCGATGTGCAGGCAATCAAGAACAGATACGGTTGCTGAATTTGTTGCTGAAAAAGGCAGATCCTGTCCGACCGAGATCCTTAAAGTTCTTGAAGCGTTCAACGTCGAGGGTCGTCCCATCTGGAAACCTATGCACCTTCAGCCCATCTATGCGGATTGTAAATTTGTTTCGGCATCCGAAGCGGACAACGGCTCGGATATTTTCGCGCGGGGTCTTTGTCTGCCGAGTGATAACAAAATGACGCCGGAACAGCAGGACGTTATAATCGATATGATCAAGCATTGTTTTGATTGATCGGAGGCAAATAAACTTTGAAAGACACCGTTTACTCAAAATACATAAAGCGAATTCTCGATATTATCTGCGCTTTGGCTGCGATAATCGTTTTTTGTTGGCTTTACGTTATACTCATCGTTTTGGGATTGATCTTTATGCGCGGAAACCCGTTCTTTGTTCAGGAAAGACCGGGTAAAGACGAAAAGATTTTCAAAATGCTGAAATTCAGAACCATGGACAATTCGAGAGACAGCGACGGCAACCTTCTGCCCGACAAAGAGCGCGTCAATAAATACGGGCGCTTTTTAAGGGCGACCTCGCTTGACGAACTTCCCGAAGCATTCAATATCCTTATAGGCGATATGTCGGTCGTCGGACCGAGACCTCAACTTGTCAGAGATATGGTCTTTATGACCGACGAGCAGAGAAAAAGGCATACCGTTCGTCCGGGACTTTCGGGGCTTGCTCAGGTCAACGGAAGAAACGATATCGACTGGGAAGAAAAGTTTGAATGGGATCTTGTTTACATAAAAGACATCACCTTCGGCGGCGATCTGAAAATCGTTTTGAAGACGGTCAAACAGGCATTCTTTAAACGTGAAGGAGCCGTTGTCGGAAATCTTTCGACCGCCGAGGACTTCGGAGATTATCTCCTTTCGCGTGGAAAGGTCGACCAATCGACCTACGACCAAAAGCAGGAGTCTGCCAAAGAATTACTGAATACAAGAGGATAAAAATGGATTTTTCCGTTTCGATGTGCGTTTATTCCGGCGATAATGCCGAGTGGTTTAAAACAGCGATAGACAGTATACTCGACCAGACCGTTAAGCCTGACGATATAGTTCTGGTCGTCGACGGACCCGTCGGGGAAGAGCTTGACGCCGTAATTTCGGAGTATGAGCGGCTTCCCGTTCTCAACTGTATTCGTCTTCCGAAAAACACCGGTCACGGCGCCGCGCGAAAAACGGGACTTGAAAGCACAAAGAATGAACTTGTTGCGATAATGGATGCCGACGATATAAGCATTAACGACCGTTTTGAAAAACAACTTGAACTCTTCAAGGCGGACGGGGATCTTGACGTCGTCGGCGGTAATATAGCCGAATTTATCGGAAGCAAAGATAATGTTGTCGGAAAACGTACCGTTCCGTCCGATGACGCTTCGATAAAGGAATACTTAAAGTCAAGATGCCCGATGAACCTCGTAACGGTTATGTTCAAAAAATCATCGGTCCAAAAGGTCGGCGGGTTTATTGACTGGTACTGCGAGGAAGACTATTATCTTTGGGTCAGAATGTATCTTGCAAAAATGAAGTTTGCAAACTGTGATGACGTTTTGGTAAACGTCCGTGTCGGCGATGATATGTATGCCCGCCGAGGCGGATTTAAGTATTTTAAGAGCGAGAAAAAACTTCAGAAATATATGCTCAAAAACGGTGTTATATCAAGACCCGTTTATTTTTTAAACGTCGTAAAAAGGTTTATCGTTCAGGTTCTGATGCCGAATAAGGTACGGGCGTTTGTTTTTAAAAAATTTGCGAGAGAAAGCGAAAAATAACTGATTTGGTGATTTCAATGGAGAAGAAATACAAGGTGGGTTACAC
>JAGAAE010000162.1 GCA_017615405.1 Clostridia bacterium
ACTATCGAAACGCAGAATTTGACGTTATTCTTATGCCGCGCGTCGACGCTTTTTTTGAAAAGGCGGGCACCGGCGATCCTTGAAACGCCGATTTTGAGCGCACTTGCCGCAACGGGTTTAAGATCGTCAAGATCAGCGTCGAGCGGAAGATAAACGTTGTTTATAAGTATCATCTTTCGTCACCTAAAAAGGCAATCGCACCGTATGCGGCGCAGATAGCACTCGCCCACGCCCAATTAAGATTGAAACCGCCGCAGTCACCGTCGACGTCGAGGATCTCGCCGATACAAAAAAGTCCTTTGTCCTTTTTCGACATCATCGTAGTATCGTCAAACTGTGTCGTGTCAAGTCCTCCGGCGGTGACCTGCGAATTATCGTAACCGAGTGTTCCGGTAACGGAAAATTCCATTCCTTTTATTATTTTGCAAAGGGTTTTAACGTCGCTTTTTGAAATCGAGTCGACGTTGTCGGATAGTTTTTTGCCCGACATTTTTATAATCTGTTGTCCTACCCTTGTATTAAGCATACCGGTAAAGAAATTTTCAAGACTTCTGCCCCTTAAAACCGACAAACGGAATGTTATTATATCTTCAACATTTTGGAAAGAATACTCGGGCATAAGGTCAAGGACTATCTTAAAATCAGCGTTTTGCCTTGATATTTCCCTTGAGATCTGCATAACGGGCGGTCCCGAAAGACCGTAATCGCAAAAAAGGACTTCGCCGCTGTCGGCATTTATTTCCTTGCCGTTTTTTAGGAGTTTCACGTCGGCGTTCACCTTTATTCCTTTAAGGCTTTTGGTGATCTTATTATCCGTTTTTATCTGAACTATCGCGGGCGAAGTCTTAACGGTTTTATAGCCCTTATCTTTAAGGAGCTTGAATATACTGCCATTGCTTCCGAGTTTTTCGCCGCCTGAAAAAAGCCCTGCGGCGATCACGACAGCCCTCGCGAGAAACTTTTTGCCCGAAACAAAGATCGCATAGAGGTCTTTTTCTTTTTTAATATCGGTGACCTTCGAATCAAGAAAGGTTATAACGCCGTTTTTATCGGCGGCAAAGCGAAGAGCATCGACCACCGATGACGCCTGAAGCGAATAGGGATAAACCTTATCACCCTCATAGGTGAAGACGACCCCTAAATCCGCGAAAAATGATTCTATAAACATATTATCGAAGTAGGTGAGCGCATAATCAATAAAGTCGGGATTTTCCGAATGAAATCTGGAAATTGAAATGCACTTGTTGGTTATATTGCATCTTCCGTTGCCGGTGGTAATAAGCTTTTTCCCTACCCTCGGGAGCTGCTCAAAGATTGCTACCGAAAGACCCTTGTCAAGAGATTTAAGCGCGACGGCATTGCAAAGTCCCGAAGCGCCGCCGCCTATTACGGCAACGTCCAAAACGTCAGTCATAAAACTTCCATTCCCTTCCGTTAAACGTTTCGCGGAAAGCCGCCGCCTCGCTCGGGGTCTCGCCCGCCATTATAAGATGAGGCAATTCACCGAAACAGCGACATCTGAAAAAGGCCGTTCCCTCTTCCCTTTCCTCGGTCTTGACGGTGGTTATGCTCGTCGGAAGTCCGACAAAGCCGTGCCACAAGACCGTGGGCGAAATGCCGATAAGATGACCGAGCAGAACACATTCGATACCGAAATGGCAAAAGAAAAGGATAGTATCGGTATTGGGCTTTACAGCGTCATAGCAATTTCCGTTTCGTTGATAACCGTGCTCAGCTAAGAATACGTCGAAATCTTTGATGATTTTCTCATAGGTTTCTTTTACGTTCCCGGTCTTGAGTATGGGCATATCGAACCATTTGTCCTTATCGTAACTTTCCGGGAAAGAGGTCCAGAATGACGGCATATAATCCCACGGGATATTGACGTTTCCGTTTACGGGGTCGACCGTCCGCCCCGGGAATTCTTCTAAAAACGGCAAAATTTTCGCCTTTTTCCCGAGAAGCTTTAAGGTCGGCTCCGACGTCCTTTTAGCCCGTCCGAGCGGCGAGCAGTAAAACTCATCGACCTTTACGGTTTTAAGATAGTCTTTCAGAAGTTCCGCCTCTTTAAAGCCCTTTTCGGTCAAAGAATCGTTAGCATAATCAGGCTCTGCGTGTCTTACGAAAATCAGTTTCATATTTTTCACCATTTTGTACCATACTTTTCACATACAAATATACCACAATTATACTGATTTTACAATATAAAAGATATTGCCCATGTATTTCACACAGGCAATTCAACTATGAAAAGACGTTATGTTCCGACGCCGGAAACGGCGTCGATTTGTTTTTCCGGCGACATGTGCGGCGGAAAAACACCATGTAAGCGAAAACCGCCTTAAAAAGCGGTTTTCAAGAGAACGTGGGTGGTATTGGCGGGAGTAGAGTGCAGTCCGAAAATTCGCTGAATTTTCGGCGAACGGCATTTCCGCCAAAAGAGTGTCTCTCGACGACACTCTGAATATAAAAAGATATTGCCCGTGTATTTCACACAGGCAATACCTTTTAGGGGTTTGAGGAGAAATATCCCCTTTAGACTTAAAAGCCTAAAGTAGCACTTAAAGGCTGCGGCTTCCTTCAAGTACGTTATTATGATAACCCGAAATAGTGAACACAGTATGAACGATTTTTTAACATTTTTTATGAATAATATGAACAACGCCCGACAATACTATGATCGAAAAATGTTTTTAGGGGATAGTATAATGCAATATTCAAATAACAGAAAGAAAAACACAAAAAGTTTTTACGTCGTTACCGCGTTTTGCCTTATTGCCATTGCTTTGACGTCGTATATCGCGGTATCGAAAAACAAAAGCGCCGATGAAAAGTCACAAAAGAAGGAAAACCCGGTCATTTCGGGTGAAAAGGACACATATAATAATAAAGACTCCGAAAATGACGAAATAACGGCGCAGCCGACCGAAACAAAGGCTGATGACGTTCCCTATACCGAACCCGAACCGCCTGCAAAAGAAGAAAAAACCGAGGAAGAAAAGACCTATATTCTTCCGGCTAAGGGGACCGTTATCAAGCAATTCAGTGAAGATACGCTTCAATACGACAAAACCTTCGGCGATATGCGGCTCCACAGGGCGATAGATATTTCATGTGCCGAAAACAGTCAGATAGTTTCGGCGGCTTCCGGCACCGTGACAAACGTCAGTGACAGCGCCGAGTTCAACAAGATCGTGACCATTGACCACGGCAACGGCTACACGGTAGAATACTGCGGTCTCGGAACGACCGCGGTCAAAAAAGGCGAAAACGTCGCCGCCGGAGATACGATCGGAACGGCTAAAAATCCGCCGTGTGAATGCCTCGACGAATGCCATATTCACATCGTTTGCTTAAAAGACGGCGTTCCGTTCGATCCGCTTTCGCTTTATTCAAGATCCAATTAGCCCGCCCTCGAATCAATACGTTTAGGGGCAAAAGCAGACGCACCGCAAATCCTTTATGCGGCGCGTCTGTTTATTTTCTTATATATGCTTCAAGGCGATAAATAGGTTGCCCTAACGACAAAAACCTTTGCTCATACTCGGTTACGATATTCTCATCCGACTCCTCAAAATCGGTTTTGTGAACGTCAAGAGAAACGTTTTTAAGGGCAAAGCCGCATCGTGAAAACTCTTCGATCGAAAACTCAAAGAAATTCATATTGTCGGTTTTTTGGTGTATCTCGGCGCCCTCTTTAAGTACGGTTTTGTATATCCTTAAAAAATACTCGCTCGTAAGCCTGTGAGAAGCGTAGCGTTTTCTGGGATAAGGGCAGGAAAAATTAAGGAAAATGCCGCTGACTGACCCGGGTGAAACGTACTTTTCAAGATACTCGGCGGACGTCTTTATAAAAACAAGATTGTGGACGTTTTCCGCCAAAGCGC
>JAGAAE010000163.1 GCA_017615405.1 Clostridia bacterium
GATACCGAGTTTACCACCGGTATGTATCTTGCCGTTCTTTATAATCACGCGTATTCGGCAATAAGTCAGATTTATTCTGCAAATACCGAGCTTGATACGTCAAAAGAAGGCTATTATCGTAACGAGAAGATCGACGGTAAGGTTTTCGGCGATTATGTGACCGAAAAAACACTTGAATCGCTTAAGAATATCGTTGCGGTCGAAGCGTATATGAAGAATAACGATATCGCGCTTACCGAGGAAGAAGAGTCCAACTTTAAGGAAAATGCTCTCTTGTTGTGGAATACTAAATTCACCTATGACGACGAGGACAATTACAGTTTAGGTAAGTATCTTGAAAACAACGGCGTTGCCAAGAGCACCTATTTAAGTATGTTAAGAGGACTTCAACTTAACGATATCGCCTTTGAAAAAATGTATGGTGCGGAAGGCAAAAAAGCCATTACCGAGGATGAGATAAAGGCGTATTTCAATGAGCATTACCTTGTTGTGAACGAAATTTCAACGACCACTTATTCCTCTAAAACCGATGAAGAAAAGGCATCGATCAAAGCAAAATACGAGGAATGTGAAGCCAACGTTAACAGCGGCAAGATGACTTTTGAAGCGGCTTATGCGGAGCTTTCGGCGTTAGAGTCGACCGATGATGAGACCGGATCGACCGAATCCGCAACGCCGAATGATTCTTATCTTACCGAGGACAGCGGAGATGATTACACTACCGCGAAAGATATGGCTAATAACACCGCAAAATTGATTGCGATGGATGATGACGCCGGTTTCAGACTTATCTACAAAAAAGATATTACCGCCGATACACAGGGCGCAACGACATATGACAGTGCGATCCGTCAAGCCTTGAAGGGCGAAGAATTTCAGAATGAGCTCGATGCGATCCTTAAAAAAATGAAGACCAAGAAATATGATTCCGCTCTCAGCGCAGTCAAGGTCGATAAGATCTTGTTTGAAAAATACTGTGAAGTTTATCAGATGTCTATAAACGCGATCAGCGGTACCTATTATCAATAAAAACTGACAACAACTAATAAAACCCACCTGAGTGAACGTATCCTCAGGTGGGATTTTTTTGCAATTGCCGTTTACTTGAATTTAAGATTTCTTCTGTTTCTGTGAGAATTTATGAGATAACGTGAAAGAGAAAGGTCGCTTTTGCGCTGTATCAGCAGGCGTTCTTCGTGAAGTTTGTGCTCTTTTTCAATTATTTCGCGGCGTCTGGTCTTGGCGTTTTCATAGTCGGACACTTCGTCGCAATAATCGGCAAAAATTATTACCCTGTCTTTCCTGACTTCAAAAAAACCGGAGGTTACGACGGCGGTCTTCCATTCGCCGTTGATTTTCAGTTTGATCTCGTCTTCGCTAAGGGCGGCAACAAGATTTTGATGGCCTTTAAGGATCTCGATATCACCGTCGGTTGTCGGACATATCGCGGCTTCAACGTTACCCTCAAAAAATGATTTTTCGGGGGTTATTATTTCGACGTAGAATTCATTCATTTTTGCCACCTGCCTTTAATAGACGATTTATTTCAGAGTTCTTTTGCCTTTTCGCGTGCCTCGTCGATCGTACCGACCATTGAAAAAGCCAATTCGGGGATATCATCTGCCTCACCGTCAATTATCTGCCTGAAACCTTCAATGGTATCTCTGAGCGGAACGTATTTTCCTTCAACTCCGGTAAATGAATTGGCAACGAACATAGGCTGAGAAAGGAAGTTCTGAACCTTTCTTGCGCGATAAACGGTTATCCTGTCCTCCGGGGACAATTCCTCCATACCGAGTATCGCAATTATATCTTTAAGTTCGCTGTAACGCTGCAGGCATTCCTGAACGCCTCTCGCGACGCGGTAGTGCTCTTTGCCGACTATCTCAGGCTCTAATATCCTGCTTGAAGAATCAAGGGGATCGACCGCAGGATAAATGCCCTGTTCCGCAATGCTTCGGGAGAGAACGGTGGTAGCGTCCAGATGACTGAAAATAGTTGCCGGAGCAGGATCGGTCAGGTCGTCTGCCGGAACGTATATTGCCTGAACGGACGTGATCGAACCGTTGATGGTCGAGGCGATCCGTTCCTCAATATCTCCGAGTTCGTTTGCAAGCGTCGGCTGATATCCGACAGCTGCGGGCAGTCGTCCGAGCATTGCACTGACCTCGTTTCCCGCCTGAATAAAACGATAGATATTATCAATGAATAAAAGAACGTCCTGTTTCTTTTCGTCGCGCAGATATTCCGCCTCGGTAAGTCCTGTCATGGCGATTCGCATACGGCTTCCCGAAGGCTCGTTCATCTGTCCGAAAGCCAGTATCGTTTTATTGATAACTCCGCTTTTTGACATATCGGAAATCAGTTCGTTACCTTCTCTCGAACGCTCGCCGACACCGGTAAAAACGGAATACCCGCCGTGCTTTGTTGCGATATTGTGGATCATTTCCATTATCAGGACGGTCTTTCCGACGCCCGCACCGCCAAAGAGACCGATTTTACCGCCCTTTGCATACGGGACTAAAAGATCAATGACCTTTATTCCTGTTTCGAGGATGTCGGTCGCGCTTTTCTGCTCGGAAAGTTTAGGCGGTTTGCGATGGATCGGGAGATATTTTTCCGCTTTGATTTCGCCTTTGCCGTCGATGGGACGCCCCAAAACGTCGATACTTCTGCCGATTACGCCGTCGCCGACAGGTGCGGCGATGCCGGAGCCGTCGCCGTAGACGGTCAGACCGCAATATAACCCTTCGGTAGCTTCGAGTGCAATTGTCCTGACGGTTCCGCCGCCGTTATGAAGAGTGACCTCCATATGTTTATCGAGACCTTCGACGTTAAGAAGCGAATTTATAGGCGGAATATTATTGTCATCGAATTTACAATCGATGACCGGACCGGATATTTTAACGATTTTACCTGTAAACTTGTTTTCCATTATACCGCACCTTTAATATTTGTTGCTGCCGAGATCTCTAAGATCTCGTTAGTTATGGCAAGTTGTCTTTCGGCATTTATCTTAGCCGACAGTTCATCGATCATCTTGTCGGCATTTTCGGTGGCATTTTGCATGGCTTTCATTCGCGACGAATTTTCCGCCGCCGCCGATTGCATAAAGACGTCATACATATATGAAGTCAGATATGATGGTACTATTTTTTCAAAAACTTCATTTATCGAAGGCTCGTAAATCGGAAGCACATCGTATTTTGATACAGGCTCAATATCAAGAAAATCTCGCCTTAAAAGGGGTAAGACCCTTTTGCAAACCGGGACGATATTGCCGTTTTTGTTGTATTCGGAATAAACGATGTATGCTTCGTCGATCTCATGTTCGGTGTAAAGTTCGATTATTGTCTCCGCGATACTTGAAGCAAGCGAGACGGAGGGTCTGAGCAAAACGTCACACCAGGAATAATCGGGTAAAATTCCGAGATTTTCAAACATTTCGGTCCCGACCGAGCCAATCGAGAGCAGAATATAATCGTCCTCATGACGGAGTTCTTCGTAGGTCTTGTTTACGATATCGGAATTATAACTGCCGCATAAACCTTTGTCGGAAGTTATTGAAACGTAGAGATTAACGCCTTCGCCCGGCATCTCGATAAATCTGTTTGTCAATTCATTATACTTGACGGTAGAAATAATATCATTGATGGTAGACCTCAATTTATGCAAATAATCAATATTATAATTGACGTTTTGTATGGCCTTCTTCATTCTTGAGGTTGAGAGAAGGTACATGGCTCCGGTTATTTGCCGCGTTTGTTTTATCGCGTGAAGTCTGTTTTTGAGTTCGCTTAAATTACCCATTATAGCTATCCTTAAATATGACGATCGATTTTTTCAGTTCAGCCTCGTCATCCTCACTGAAAGATCCGGTAGAATTGATCGACGAGAACAGTATCGAGTTGTTTTTCTCTAAATATTTCAGCATATTTTCGGTGAAATCGTGTAACGTCGGGAGGGGGACGTTCTCGAATGCATCGATCCTGTAGGCTAAAAGAATTGCCGTTTCATCAAAGACCGAAAGCGGATATGATTTCTTTTGCTTGAACAGTTCGGTAAGGATCATACCTTTTTTCAGCATCTTTGCCGTCGTTGCGTCAACGTCACTGCCGAAGCGCGCAAAGACAGCCATCTCTCTGAATTTCGAGAGTTCTATCCTCAAAGTTCCGGAAACGCGCTTAATAGCTTCGCTTTGTGCATTTCTTCCGACGCGGGAAACCGACAGACCGGTGTTGACGGCAGGACGGATACCGCTGTGAAACAGTTCTTCTTCAAGATAAATCTGACCGTCGGTTATTGAGATAACGTTGGTCGGAATATACGAAGAAATGTTGCCGCCGGTCGTTTCGATTATCGGCAAAGCGGTAACGGACCCTCCGCCTGAATCCTTTGACATACAAGCGCTTCTTTCGAGCAGACGGCTGTGAAGGTAGAATACGTCCCCGGGATATGCCTCTCTCCCGGGCGGTCTTAAGAGCAAAAGCGACATCGTTCGGTATGCTACGGCGTGTTTCGAAAGGTCGTCGTAGACAA
>JAGAAE010000164.1 GCA_017615405.1 Clostridia bacterium
CTTCTTGAAAGTTATAAAACTTTGTTCCCGGAGAACAAGGTGACTCCGCTCGTTTTCGGCAGTTGTTCAAGGCACATTCCTACCTGCAACGAATATGTCAGCGAAAAAGCACGGGAGCTTGGTTTTCCGACCCTTTTAAGAACAAGCTACGATATGTCGCCCGATTACATTGAACAAGAAGTTAAAAAGGGCGGATTTTCGGGTCTTAAACCCTATCTTTCAAACTGCCCTCCCTATATTCCCGTAAACGAGATACGGATATTCGATTTTCTGCCAAAAGAGCATCTTGAATTGGCGGACAAAAACGGCTGGATCGTTATGCTTCATATTCCGCGTTCAAAGAGACTTCGCGATGAGGTCAATATAGCGCAGATAATGGAAATCGAGGAGAAATATAAAAACCTTAAACTCATTGTGGCGCACATTGGCAGAGCCTATGCGAAGGAGGATATCGGAAACGCCTTCGATATCCTTAAAAACACGAAAAATCTCGTGTTCGATTTTACCGCCAATGTTTGTGATGATGCTATAAAAGCATGCATTGAAGCGGTTGGGACAAAGCGGCTTTTGTTCGGCTCGGATCTTCCGATCGCCTTCATGAAGATGTACCGTGTTGTGGAAAACGGGGTGTATTATAACGTTGTTCCGCGCGGGCTTTACGGTGACGTTTCGGGTGAGCCGCATATGCGCGAGACCGACAGTAAAGACGTAACCTTTATGATTTATGAACAGATCCTTGCATTAAAACGCGTTGCCGCGCAGTTGAAACTCAGCGACGGTCAGATCGAAGATATAATGTTCCTTAACAGTAAAAGGATTATTGAGAGTGTGAAATAAAAATGGATCTGCTTATAGGTCTTGACATCGGTACGACCGCTATCAAGGGCGTTTTGATGTCGAAAGACGGACGAATCATAAAAACCGTTTCGGGCGGCTATGATTATTACACTGTCGGCGACAAAAAACTGCTTGATACGGATAGTTTTACAGACACCTGTTTTTCGGTTATAAAAACGCTTACCGACGAAAAAAAAGAGGACGACGATATCCTTGCCGTCTGTTCCTGCTGTGCAAGCGGAAATCTTGTTTTGCTTGATCAAAGCGATAAGCCCCTGATACCTATCGTCGGCTGGCAAACGGTTGTAAGTGAAGATGATAAAAACGCCTTTTTCACAAAGGAAGAACAAGCCGCCTTTTATAAAACGGTGGGTTGGCCGCTCGGTTGCCGTTTCCCGGCGCTTTATCTTGCCGCAATGAGACTTCATCAGCCGGAACTCCTTGAAAAAACAAAGACGGTCGCAATGAGTGCCGAATACTTAAACTTTTCTCTTACCGGAAAATGGGGGATTTCCGTTTCAATGGGAACGCCTTTTTTCCTTATTGATCAGGAAAAAGGGGAGTATAATTATCCTCTGCTTCAAAAACTCGGCATAGCCGACAAGAATCTGCCCCCGATATATAATAAAGGTACGGTCTTGGGCGGAATCTTACCTGAAATTGCCGAAAAACTCGGGTTGTCACCCGACACGAGGGTCGTTCTCGGCAGTTTCGATCATCCTTCGGGCGCTACGGGTGCGGGGGTCTTTGACGAGGGCGAAATGCTCCTGTCCTGCGGTACTTCGTGGGTGGAGTTTTTCCCGGTCAAAAGCCGCGATCTCGCTATCTCGACAGGGGGTCTTGTCGACC
This sequence comes from Clostridia bacterium, assembly GCA_017615405.1. GTDB lineage: Bacteria > Bacillota > Clostridia > Oscillospirales > Acutalibacteraceae > UBA737. Next base: position 1,687 of record JAGAAE010000164.1, read on the forward strand.
GTTTTATGTTAAACGGCTCGCCCTATTGCGTTATGAAGTCGATAACGAGCGTCAGCGAAAAAATAGATTCTCTGCGCGAGCATTTTTTCGGAAAAATCCCGCATAAAGAATATGACGAACTCGCCGCGGGATCCCGTTTCGGGTGTAACGGATTGAGATTTCATTTTACCGACGACGATTATAAACTCGGTGACGGTTACGAAAAAAGCGATATAGCCCGCGCGATAATCGAAAGTGCGGCGTATATTCTTAAAGATAACCTTTTATCGCTTGAAAAATGCGGATTAAAGGCGGAAAAGATCACTATGATCGGCGGAATAAGCAATTCGCCCGTTTGCGTTAAGATCATATCCGAGGTTTTGGAAAAGCCGGTAGGTGTAGTAAACGGTCAGGCTGCGGGAGCGGTCGGATCCTGCCTGCTCGCCGGCATCGGTATCGGGCTTTACAAAGACGAAAGAGATGCGTTTTTACGCTTTAACTTTGAAAAATGATTGTAAGTATAATAAAACAGATCGCCGTATTTTCAATATTTATCCTGATAGGTTTTTTGCTTGAAAAAACGAAGTCTTTGCCTAAAAACAGCGGTGAAGTCATAAGTAAAATCGAAACAAAACTTCTCTTACCCGTCTACGTATTTTACGGTTTGGCTGAAAGTGTTACGGTCAAAAACATCAAGGCATATTCCGTAACCGCGCTTTACGGTCTGATTTTTTTGATCGTTGCTTTCGGTGTGGGAATTGTGTTTTCGTTGCCGTTTGCTCCGAAGGGCAGGATGCGAAACATATATATTTACCTGTTTACCGTAACGAATTTCGGCTACTTCGGTTTCCCGTTTATTGAGGGCGTTTTCGGTGAGCAGGTCAAAGCCTATATGATAATGTTTTGTATTCCGCTTAAGATTTTTACGTATACCGTGGGGCTTTATTTGCTGTGCGGTAAAAGTGATAATAAAAAGCGGTTTATCTTTGATCCTATAATCATCGGTCTTACCCTTGGTATTATCTTCGGGCTTTTGCCGATAAAGCTGCCATTAGTTTTAGAAACGGTTTTGTCAAAACTGTCGGATTGTATGAGTCCGCTTGCGATGATACTTCTCGGGCTCACGATCGGTGCGTCGCCGGTATTGAAACTGTTTATGGGAGTTAAGGCGTATATTGTTTCGGCAATAAGGCTTATTCTGATCCCGGCGATAGTCGGTGCGCTCTGCCTGTTGTTCGGAGCGCGGGGAAATAATCTGCTTTTTTCCGTTTTTGTTTCAGCGATGCCGATAGGACTTAACGTTGTCGTTTTTTTGCAAAACGATAAGGATGATGCCTATTTCGGCGCACGCTGTTGTTTCCTTTCGGTTTTATTCAGCATGGGCACTATACCGCTTATCTATTACCTGATGACCTGTGCGGGAATTGCACAATGAGGTGATTATTTTGTATTCCGAATATAAATGGAAATCGGATCGTTTTTATAATTTCAAATACCTTGAATATTTGCCGAAGGATTATGGTGACGGCAAAGAATATCCGCTTATTCTATATCTTCACGGAGCGGGCGAGCGGGGAGACGATCCCGACCTTATTGCTCTTCACGGCTATTTTCAGTACGTCAAGGATAATTCGGCGGAGTATCCCTTTATTATGATCGCCCCTCAGTGCCCGGACGGCAAATACTGGGGTTGCTTTACCGAATCGCTGCTTGGTTTTTTGGACTATATATGCGAAAAACTGCCGGTCGATAAGACGAGGATCTATCTTACCGGGCTCAGTATGGGCGGCACGGGTACGTATATGCTCGCAATGGCGGCTCCCGAAAGATTTGCGGCGATAGCGCCGGTCTGCGGAAGCGGTATTTGCTGGTATGTAGGTGCATTAAAGGACATACCGACCTATATTTTCCACGGCGACTGTGATACCGTTATACCCGTGACCGAGAGCGTTACAATGCTTAAAAATATAAATTTAAGCGGCGGAAATGCAAAAATTGAAATATTTAACGGCGTAGGTCATAACGCGTGGGACTTTGCATACAGCGGAGACGGTTTATATCGATGGATGCTGCAATTCAAAAAGGAGTAGAGTTTGAGAATTATGTTTGAACACTTGAAAGGATTTTGCGATTCATTTCTTGAGGCGGGGCTTCCCGGCTTTGATATCGCCGTTTATCAAAAGGGGAAATGCCGTCTTAGGTATATGAACGGTTACAGTGATATCGAAAATAAGATCAAAATGAACGGAAAAGAGCGGTATAATATCTATTCCTGTTCAAAGGTCATAACCTGTACCGCCGCTTTACAGCTTATGGAGAAGGGTCTTTTTTCACTTGAGGACAAATTGTCGGATCATATGCCCGAATTCGAGGCAATGACCGTCAAGACCGAAAACGGCGTTAAAGCGGCTCAAAATCCGATACTTATAAAACATCTTTTTGAGATGACCGCGGGTTTTTCCTATGATATTGCGTCACCTCAGATTTTAAAGTGCAAAGAAGAGACCGGCGGCAGATGCCCGACGCGTGAGACCATGAAGTATCTCGCCAAAGAGCCGCTTTTATTCGAGCCGGGGGACAGATGGGAGTATTCGCTTTGCCACGACGTTCTTGCGGCACTGGTCGAGGTCCTGTCGGGTCAGAAGTTTGAGGATTACGTTAAGGAAAATATTTTCGATCCTCTGAATATGTCAAAAAGCACATTTATGCTCCCCGAAAGCGAGATCGAAACGATAACGCCTCAATACCGCTTTGAAGACGGAAAGGCAGTAGACGCAGGAAAGCATATTATAGGCTACAAATTAGGCTCTGAGTATGCGAGCGGCGGCGCGGGATGTGTATCAACGGTCGATGATTATATGAAATTCCTTGAAGGATTAAGAACGGCAAAACTTTTAGGACCCGAAACACTTAAACTTATGATAACGGGCAGATTGAGTGAGCACCAGAGCCGTACCTTTTGGCTAAACAACACCCACGGCTACGGACTGGGCGTAAAAACGCCGAAGGGCGACAGTCACGATTTTGGGTGGGGCGGCGCCGCAAACGCATACCTTGCGGTTGATCCCGAAGATGAGATAAGCGTCTATTTCGGCGCACATATGCTCTCATCGCCTACGCAGGGGCTCAGAAATATGATCTTCCGGTTTATTTATGCCGAAATGTATGATAAAGAAAGCATAGACGATATAAAGAATAAACTCAGAGATCTGTTCGATTATAATTTGACCTATTAAGGGGATATATATATGAATAATAATCTACCGAAAACGGTTGACGGCGACGATTTCAGCCTGCTCGATAAAAATACGGTCAAGGCGACCGGACAACTTACCGACAGCAGATCCGTTCGTTTTTTCGGCGCGGAAAACAAGGGAATAAGAATAATGTTCGTAGGTAACTCCATAACCCTGCACGGCGTCCTTAAAGAGATCGGCTGGAACAACGA
>JAGAAE010000022.1 GCA_017615405.1 Clostridia bacterium
ATTTTAAGATCTGGTAATCTAAGCGGACATTGCGGTTCTTTAGCATTGTATTCTTTTACCAAGTTCTCAATCTCTATTAGGTGCTTTGCACCTGTATCAATTTCATTTGAACCGAGTTTGAATTCCAAAAGCGCATATCTACCGTCATTCAAGTGCAACACTCCGTCTGCTTCCAAACCGAGTCGGTCATGATAATACGACATAGCGCCGTCAAACGCCGATGAGTATATTTTCAAATCTCTTATGCAAAGGGACTCAAACAGGAAACCCAGTGTTTTGAAATCGGTGTTGAAGTAATCAGGCGAAAGACCTAACGCGGCAACCGCAATTGAAGGGTCGATCAGATTGCGTTTTTTTGATGCTCTGATAACCGTTTTAGACCTTATCGCAGGGCACCAAGCATCAATATCCTCAACTATATACAACTTTTCAAGTGCGTGTAAATAATCATATAATGTTACATCGGTCACATCAAAGTTTGCTTTCACGTCACCGAAAATCGTTTTTGTTTCAGCAAGTGTGCAAATATTTCTGCTATATGATTGCAGTAACGCCTGCGCCCATTTTCCGTTGCGCTTTACATTATCGATGTTTGAAATATCAACGGAATAGGTCTGCTTGTATAAATCTTTAGCAATTTCAAGTTTTGAACGGGGCGTTTTGTTAAGTAACGCTCTCGGCCAACCGCCGCGACAAATGGCAAAGATTAGATCATCAATAGTTAAACTTGATTCGCAACCGTCAAATTTGTCTGGTTTTTCAAATAGTTCCATTAACGATACAGTTCCGTTTGATTCTTCGCTTTCGTATAAACTCATCGGATACATCTGTAACTGACTTATTCGCAAAGTTCCCGTATGTGCCACATCAATCTCTTTTGAGGAAGAACCGGTTAGAATATATTGTCCGTTTTCGCCGGTATCATCAACGTCTTTTCTGATAGTTCCCCAAAGTTTCGGAGCGTCCTGCCATTCGTCAAATAATCGCGGTTTTTCACCTATTAAAAGGCGTTTGGGTGCCACTTCTGCTACAGCAAGCAGATTTTCACGAACTTCCTCATCTTGAAATTCAACAAAACTTCTTGCTTTTTGCTTTGCAGAGGTGGTTTTTCCGCAACCTTTAGGTCCTCTTATCAGTGTAGCACCAAAAGACTCCAGTTTTAGATCCAATAAATCGTCAACTATTCTTTTCTTGTATTCCATAAACTTCTCCTATCCTTTTGGCTAATTATAGCATAAGTTTAGTAATTTGTAAAGATTTATTTAAGTAATTTGAAATATTTTGCTTTATGTTTCTGACATTGCTGCTTTTATGAACTGTCGTTTTTTGAAAACTGTTGCCATTTGATTTGCTTTGTGATATTATATATTTGAGCTTATATATTTGATATGATAAGTAAAATAAACCGAATATGCACCCGGATCTTTCTTTCCGGGTGCATATTTTTTCGAAGAAAATCGAGCTGATATTCATTTTGAATTTGTGGGACGGACAGGTGTAGAAATTTATCGAAAAAAGTCGCTTAAAAATCTCCGTTTTTAACAAACTTTCAGAAAAATATCGGTGAAAATAAACGATTTTTAAGCCGGGATTTGTTTACATAACATTGACAAAAACATTATTATTGCATAAAAAGATTTGCACTTTATCCACAGGGTTATCCACCGATTTTTTTGGAAAAATATGGGTATATCGGGGTTTTAATGATAAAAAATGTTAGTGAAACGGTGGATAAAGTGTATAAATAATTGGTTGCGTTAGTTTACATAACAACAAAATATGCATTAGATTTTCGGCATTTTATTACAAAACTGTAACTTGATTTTTACAATAATATGTAAACGAGGGCGATAAGAGTGAGCTTATCGGTATTCTCGCAAAGAAGCAGGAGCAAAAGCCCCAAAACAAGACCGATATCCTTGTCGGTTTTAAGGCGGTCAAGGAACGGGATATCAAGTCTTCCGAGATCGAACGGAAAAGGACTGTTTTCAGGCGGTAAATGCTCAGGGCGTTTTTGCCGGATATCGCAGTCATCACCCTTAAATCTTATAAAGGGCGGAGCCGCCGACGGTCTTTCACCATTTTGCGGCGAAGAGCCGCCGAAAGCCATCATCCGTTCGATCGCTTTTTGTTTTGCCTTCATAAAATCCGCGTCGTTCATATCCCCCGGTCCTTTACAGCAGATTAAGAATTCCGCTTTCTTTAAGAAGCGGCAGCATATCTATCAGTTTTAAAAGTTTTATGGCGGTATCGACCTTTTTCTGTTTTTCGGGTGAAAGACTCGGACGAAGCGCCGCGAGCAGCGCCGTCCGGTTGTCGTCCTCCTTGTGTTTAAGCCGCGAAAAAATCGAAAGTATCTTCGACGCCTCTTCCCCGCTTATGCCCGAACCATCCGCTTGGTTTTCGCGACCCGTTTCACTTTCCCCCGAAAGCAAGCTCTCGGCTAAGCTTTTGACCCTTTTCATGCTTTTTTCATCCGAAAGGATCTCAGAGAGCTTCGCGCTTAAATCATCCATTGTCTTTACCGCCGAGAAGATCCATCAGTTTCTTTGCGGCGTCACTTGATAAAAATTCCTTTCTTTTTTCCTTGCTCGAAAGGATCTCCGTTACCTTTTTTGCGTCCTCATCGGAAAGATTTTTAAGAAGCGCCGACATATCGCCGCTTTTAGCGCGTTTTACATCATCACCCGATATTCTGCCGCCCGAAAGACCGCTTATATTATCGTAAAAATTATGGTTGTTTTTCACTTTGATTCCCCCTATAATATATATATGACAAATATCGGAATTTGTAGAAGGTGAATTTTTGAGAATACTTGTTTTATCCGACTCGCACGGCAGTATCGGTGCGCTTGACAGGATAATAGACAAAGAGCAAAGCGCATCTCATATCTTCTTTTTGGGAGATCTTGTAAGGGATATCAAAAACCTTACTTATATACACCGTGACAGGCATTTTCATATCGTTTCGGGGAACTGCGACTATTTTTCGACCTATCCCTCCTTCGATTTTGCCGGCGTCGGCGAGGCAAAGATCCTCTTTTCTCACGGTCACACCTTTTCGGTAAAGCAGGGAGATACCGTACGCCTTGCAAAGTTTGCCGCCGAAAACGGCTGTAATATCGCGCTTTACGGTCATACCCATATCCCCGATATCGACTACAAAGACGGGGTGTATATAGTAAATCCCGGCTCGGTCGGACGTTCGCGTGACGGCGCCGAAAGTTACGCCCTTCTCGACATTTCAAAAAGCGGTGTTTTGCCGCAGATAGTGAGGATCTGAAAAATGGCAGGATCTAAAATCAAAGGTATGCTGTCCCCGACCTTAAAGGACGGCACAAAACCGAAAAGAAAAATAATGCTCTACGGCTTTTTCGGGCATAACCTCGGAGATGACGTCTTCTTCGACATACTCTTGAAGCGCTATCCCGACACGCTTTTTTACGTCTTTTTCCACGCGCATTATGAACCGTTTTTTGAAAAATACAACAACGTTCGCTACTACCCTTACGAGCGTCCGCTCGTTGACAAGATCAACCGCTTCGGAGGCAAATTCAAGAACGGTATGCTCTTTGAGGAGATACTCCTGCGGCTTTGCGACGCCGCCGTTCATATCGGAGGCTCGGTCTATCAGCAGATAGGTGATTATGAAAACGACCTCTCGATCCGTAAAAAACGCCATCGCCACGCAAAACGCTTTTTCGGTATCACCAACAATTTCGGACCGTTTTACACCGAGGATTACAAAACGACTTGGGAAACGGAATTTAAGAAGTTTACCGCTCTTTCTTTTCGCGATAAATACTCATATGACCTGTTTTCGCACCTTAAAAACGTGACCTGGGCGCCCGATCTTCTTTTTTCGCTCGATCCGCCCGAGGGTGCCGTGACAAAAGAAAAGACGGTCGCGATATCGGTCATCAATCCGCGCGCAGAGTTTCGGAAGATGGAAAAAGAAAAAGCCGACGGCTATATGACCGCCCTCGAAGAACTGACAAAAGCCCTCACCGATAAGGGATACACCGTAAGTCTTCTCGGCTTTTGCAACCTTGAGGACGACACTGACGCTATAAACGAGATATACGAAAGCCTGCCGGAGAACTCAAAGAAAAGTGTAAAGCTTTGCCCCTACACAAACGATTTTTCCGACACTCTCGATATACTCGCAAGGAGCGAATACGTCGTTTCGACCCGCTTTCACGCGAGCGTTTTAGGTTATGCCTTTTCAAAGAAGGTTTTACCCGTATCCTATAACATAAAGGTCACGAATATGCTTAATGACCTTAGTGTGAGCGACTATATCGAATTTGATGAAATCGGGAAATATTCGGGCGAAGAACTTATCGGTATGCTTCTTAAAGCGGCACCGCACGATATACGTGATATAAAGAAAAGCGCCCTTTCGCATTTCAAGGCGCTTGATGATTTTATCGAGAAAAAAGGCGGAAAGATCGTCCGCTGATAGTTTGAGGGAAAAATGAGCACAAAAGCAAAAACTGTTTTTCAACTGTTTATAACCTTTCTGAAAATCGGCGCCTTTACCTTCGGCGGCGGATATGCGATGATCGCTCTTTTAGAGAGCGAATTTGTTTCGCGCAAAAAGTGGCTTGAAAAGGAAGAATACTTGGATATGCTGGGCGTGGCGGAAAGCACACCGGGACCGATCGCCGTCAATACCGCCACCTTTATCGGCTACAAAAAAGCCGGGATATTCGGCTCGGTTTTTTCGACCCTCGGCGTTTGTTTGCCGTCATTTGTGATAATTTTTATCATATCCCTGTTTTTTGAAAGATTTTTGGAATTAAGAATCGTTTCTCTTGCCTTTAAGGGTATCGGCGCCTGCGTTGTTTACCTTATTTTTTCGGCGGGCGTCAAGATGTTTAAAAACTTAAAACGCGATATTTTCACAAGGGCGATCTTTCTGCTCGTTCTTGCCGCATTTATCACCTTTTATCTTATCTCCTTCAAGTTTTCGACCATATATTATATACTGATCTGCGGAGCATTGGGCGTTTTTGCCTATCTCTTCGGGATTTTGAAGGGAGAGAAAGATAAATGATCTTTTTAAAACTCTTCCTTACCTTCCTCGAAATAGGCGCCGTTTCGTTCGGCGGCGGCTACGGAATGATATCCCTTATCCGCGAGACGGTTTTATCAAACGGCTGGCTGAGCGCGGAAAAGTTTTCCGACTTTTTTGCCGTTTCGGAATCGACTCCGGGACCGATTGCCGTCAATATTGCCACCTTTATCGGCTCGTCACAGGGCGGGATAGGCGGCGCGGCGCTCTCTACCCTCGGCGTTATTCTGCCCGCCTTTTTCATAATCCTCATAATCGCATCGCTCTCAAAGGGGCTTCTTAAAAAAGGCAGTGTC
>JAGAAE010000165.1 GCA_017615405.1 Clostridia bacterium
GATACTCATTCTTTCAAAGGAAAAAAATATCGTAAGGTCGATCGACGTTGCTGATTATATGAACTTTTCGAAGCCCTCAGTCAGCCGGGCAATGTCGCGGTTGAAAGCCGAGAAATACATACTGATCGACGGAGACGGATATATTGCCTTAACCGAAACCGGGAGACGGATCGCAGAGAAGATATACGAGCGTCATACCATGCTTGCCGAATTTCTGATGCTTTTGGGTGTTGACAAAGAGACCGCGACCGCCGACGCCTGCAAAATGGAACACGATATCAGCGACGAGACATTTGAGGCGATGAAAAGGCATAACGAAAAATACGGAAAATCTTAAAGTTTGCTTTTGCAGACTTTTGATGTAATAAAAAACGGAGGATAAAACAATGAACAAATACAAAGGGACAAAAACCGAACAAAATCTGCTTGCCGCCTTTGCAGGTGAATCCCAGGCACGCAACAAGTACACTTATTTTGCTTCAAAGGCTAAAAAAGAGGGCTTTGAGCAGATCTCGGCGATCTTTTTAAAGACTGCAGACAATGAAAAGGAACACGCCAAAATGTGGTTTAAAGAACTTGAAGGCATCGGCTCTACCGCCGAGAATTTAGGCGCCGCCGCCGACGGCGAAAACTACGAATGGACCGATATGTATGAAGAGTTTGCCAAAACCGCCGAAGAAGAAGGCTTCCACGAACTCGCCGAAAAATTCCGCGGAGTAGCCGCGATAGAGAAGCACCATGAGGAAAGATACCGCGCGCTCCTTAAAAACGTCGAGGCTCAAGAGGTTTTTGCAAAAAGCGAGGTCAAGGTTTGGGAGTGCCGCAACTGCGGTCATATCGTCGTCGGAACGAATGCTCCCGATATATGCCCCGTTTGCGCTCATCCGCAGAGTTATTTTGAGATCCACGCCGAAAACTATTAAGGGAGAAAACCTTTATGGAAATGATATTTTTGAAATGTTCGCATTGCGGTAAAATAGTCGCTGTCGTGAAGGATACCGGTGTCCCCGTTATCTGCTGCGGCGAAAAGATGCAGGAGATAATCCCCGGAACGACCGATGCCGCCGCCGAAAAGCATATTCCCGTGTATGAGGTTAACGGCGATATCGTAGTCGTTACCGTCGGTTCGATCGCTCATCCTATGACCGAGGAGCACTATATCGAGTGGGTATCCCTTAAAACCAAGTTCGGCAACCAGAGAAAACCGTTGAAACCCGGTATGGAACCGAAGGTGTGTTTCAGGATCTGCGATAACGACGAGGTCGAGGCGGTATACGCCTACTGTAATCTCCATTCTCTCTGGAAAGCATAAAATTTCGGATTTTGACGAAAATATAAATATCAACCCTTTGATGCGGGCTTATGACTGTTCTAAGCCGTGTTAATGTTACGTTGTGAAATGGGGCGAGACCGTGCGATATTTTCTGACATTTTTAGAGGGATTCGTTTCCTTTATTTCGCCGTGTATGTTACCCATGCTGCCCTTATACTTATCCTATTTTGCGGGCGATACAAAGACCGAGAAGAAGGGTCAAACCGTCATAAAGGCGACCGCTTTTGTAATGGGATTTACCCTTGTTTTCTGCCTGCTCGGTGTTTTTGCCGGGACATTGGGCGGACTTCTTTCGAGGTATAAAACGGTCGTAAACGCCGTGTGCGGAACGATCGTTATTCTTCTCGGGCTTTCATACTTAGAGATCATTCCGCTGAGGTTTTTAAAAGGCGTATCGAAGGCATATAGAATAACCGGGATAGTGAGCGCGTTCTTATTCGGAATGGTCTATTCGGTGTGCCTTACCCCGTGCATCGGCGCCTTTTTAGGCTCGGCTCTTATGCTTGCGGCAACCTCCGCGGGGGCGTTGAAGGGGCTTTTGCTCCTGCTCTTATATTCACTCGGTCTCGGTGTGCCGTTTATTATTTCCGCCGTCTTGATCGACGGATTAAAGGGCGCTTTTTCCTTTATTAAGCGGCATTATCGGGTCATAAACGTCGTTTGCGGTTTCTTTTTGATCTTTATAGGTTGCCTGATGATTTTCGGATTATTGGACAGATTCCTGTCATTGACATTATGAGGTGTGGACCATGAAAAGAAGTACCGTTATAATTTTGTGCGTGACCTTTGTCGTCGTGCTTGTCGGGGTCGCGATTATTTTTCCGATGCTGTCCGAAAAATACACTGATGAAAACGACGATGCTGCAAGCGTCGACATTTCGGACGTTTCGTCTGCGACCGACTTCACCGTCTATAACGAGGGCGGGAAAGCGATCAATCTTTCCGATAAAAAAGGCAAGCCCGTCGTCGTTAATTTTTGGGCAAGCTGGTGCGTATACTGTGTAAAAGAACTGCCCGATTTTGAAAATCTTTACAGGGAATATAAGGATAGGATCGATTTTATGATGGTCGATCTTCCGGACGATCGGAGAGAAACGAAAAGCGCCGCTCTTAAATTCATTGAGCAGAACGGGTATTCTTTCCCGGTATATTTCGATATGAACGGAGAAGCCGCAAATGCCTACGTTGAAAGCGGTATCCCGGTCACGGTATTTATTGACAAAAGCGGAAATCTTTACTATAAAAACGTCGGTATGATGCACGAATCTACTATAAGAGAATACCTGGACGCTATGTTGGGTGAATAGCTATGAAGATAAAGTTGAACGAAAACGAGAATATCGTAAAAACAGTCAAGGAGGGACTTAAACGTACCGGGGGATAATGCCCCTGCAGACGCGAGAGGACCGAGGACTATAAATGTATGTGTAAAGAGTTCAAGGAGCAGATAGCCGACCCTGAATTTGAGGGCTATTGCCACTGTATGCTTTACTATAAATCACTCGAAGATTAAAGGAGAAAACGAAAATGACAGAGATAACACTGACTAAAGATACCTTCCAAAGCGAGGTTATTGAATCGGATAAACCTGTGCTTATCGACTTTTTTGCGACCTGGTGCGGACCCTGTATGATGCTGTCCCCGATAATTAAAGAAATAGCCGACGAATATGACGAGAAAATCAAGGTCTGCAAGGTAAACGTAGACGATGAATCCGAACTTGCCTCGACCTTCGGGATCGCGAGCATACCGACCCTTATCGTCGTCGAAAACGGCAAGGTCAAGAATATGTCGGTCGGATACCGCTCAAAGGAAGAGATCCTTAAAATGATTGAAGCATAAGAGATAAAGACTAACGAAGAAAGCCTCGGCTCATTTGAGTTGAGGCGATTTTTTGTCAAATTATTCCGGAAAACGGCATAAAAACCGAACAATCGTGACGATTATCCTATTGACAAAAGCGCCAAAAAGGTATATTATATTATATAAATATAGTACTTTCTAATTTCCCCGGCGTTTTTGCCGAAAATATCGCACAGTTTTACAGCGAGGAGAATCAGAACTTATGGAAAAGACCCCGATAAGTAAAAAGAGTGAGGATATCTATACGATAGATATCGTCCGCATTTTCAAATGCCTTTGGAAGAAAGCATGGCTGATAGCGATCGTCTCATTGATTATCGCGGCAATTTCTTTCTCTTATGCTTTTTTCTTTGTTCGTCCGAAATATTCGTCTTCGGTCAAACTTTATGTAAATAACAATTCCGTTTCTCTCGGAGGCAGTAGGATAAGCATTTCATCCGGCGATATTTCCGCTTCCCAGAGCCTTATCAAAACCTACATAGTCATTCTTGAAAGCCGCAGTACCCTTAAAGAGGTAATCAAAGAATCCGGCGTTGATATTACGGTGAACGAGCTTCGTTCCATGATCGATGCGAGTTCGGTCAATGATACCGAGGTTATGCGCGTAACGGTCACGGCATATGACGCCGATGAGGCGTGTACGCTGGCAAACGTTATTAAGGATGTCCTTAAGGAAAAGATCAAAGATATAATCCAGAATACCGAGCCGGCGGACGTCGATGACGCAGTCCCGAATTACGTAAAGGTGTCTCCGAGTTTTTCAAAATACCTGCTGGTAGGTTTCCTGATCGGATTTATTATGTCGTCGGTGGTAATAATCATTATGGATTCGCTTGACGATACGATCCACGATGACGACTATATTGCAAATCAGTATGACTGTCCGCTCTTGGGAAAGGTACAGAACCTTAACGTTACCGGTTCAAAATCGTACAAGTATAATTACAATTACTATTACGGCCGTTCAAGCTCCTCAAAGAGCAGTTCCGACAATCATTAAGGGGTGAGAATATGGGATTTTTTGCGAATCTTAAAAAGAAAAGAACGATAAAGAGCAACAACGAGTCAAAGCAAAGTATGCTCCACAAAAACTTGAAATTTGCCGCAAAAGAGCAATACAAACAAATAAGAGAAAATCTCAGTTTCGTACTGCCTCAGGATGAGAAATCCTACGTTATCGGCGTAACGAGTTCGGTCCGCGGCGAAGGCAAATCCACAACGGTCATAAACCTCGCTTCGGTTCTGGCTGAAAAAGACAAAACGGTGCTTATTATCGACGCCGACCTTCGTATCCCGACCATCGCAAAGAAATTGGGAATCGAAAAAACCCCCGGTCTTTCAAACTTCCTTGTCGGGAAAACCGAAAAGGCTCCGATCTACAGCTCGAATATAAACGAAAAACTCTTCATTCTCCCTTCGGGCGATATCCCGCCCAATCCTTCGGAACTCTTAGGCTCCGAAAGAATGGCGCGTTTCGTTGAAAAACTCAGGGATTCTTTCGATTTCGTCATTATTGACACTCCGCCCGTCAACCTGGTGTCCGATGCGCTGGCTCTGTCTCCGGTATTAAGCGGACTTATCGTGGTAACGAGAGAAAGCTTTACCGAAAAGCGTGAGCTTAAACGCTGTTTCAGACAACTGAAACTTTCGGAGGTCAAGGTGCTCGGAACGATCCTCAACGATGCGAGCGAAGACCACGCCAAGAACTACAGGAAGAGCAAGTATCGCTATTACAGAAAGTCGGACTACCTGAAAACCGACTATCTGACCCCGAAACCGGAGGATGGCAATAATGCGGATGTAACCGATAACGTCGGTAACGACGAAAAAAAAGATTGAGGTCAAAAGCCTCGTTTAAATAAAAACAAAAACATAATTTGAAAGGGTGTTTTCAAAATGAAAAAAATCATCAGTTTATCAATTGTCATGCTTATGGTGTTTGCCTTGAGCGTTCCGGTGTTTGCGGCCCAGGGTGACTTTGTGGAGAGTCCCGGTAAGACGAATCCGACCGTCACCGACGTCCAGACCGACATTCCGGATTACAACGGAAAGATCGTTATTGTTCCGTATGAGAAAAAGTCGACCCTTCCTTCGCAGGAATCGCAGCTCATGGATCAGGCATATAACGATATTGCCGATGGCCAGAACAATTCCAACTTAGGTGACGTCCTCGGTCAGAATACCGGTGTTTATGATCTGTTCGACATTCACGAGAACGGAAGCTTTTCTTACAACAACGGCAAGTATACCATTACGTTGGCCGTGGGTGACGTTCCGAACTACAAGTCAATCATTTATATGGACGAAGACGGTACGTGGCACAC
>JAGAAE010000166.1 GCA_017615405.1 Clostridia bacterium
GTATCGGAAACGACGAAATCAATTCACTGAGCGAGGCACTTGATAAATACTACCTTGTTACCTCAAAACGTTTACAGCTTGACACGGTTTTTTCGAGCGCCTTGAAGGACGCGTTTATATTCGGGACGGGAATCGTCTTCACCTATTGGGACGACAAGGTAAATACCGGAATTATTAAAAATTCCGTACCGATAACGGGAGATATAAAAGCGGAGGTCCTCGACGTCAGAAACGTCTGTTTTGCAAACCCTTATGAAAAGGACGTCGAAAAACAGCCGTTTATAATCATCGCCTCAAAAAGATCGACAAAGGATATCGAAGATACCTGCTCACAGTTCGGCGGCGATGAATTCACCCTTAACAAAATAAGGACACTCGGCGACAGATCCACCCTGCTGACCGTTCTTTACAAACAGACCGACGAAAACGGCAACGAAACGGTAATGTGTGCAAAATTCACCGAAAACGCCGTTGTTCGCCGCCCCTATAACACGATGCTTCGCCGCTATCCGTTAGCCGTTTTCAGATGGGAAGAGCGAAAAGAAAGCATCTACGGCGAGAGCGAAATAACGCATATAATACCGAACCAGATCGCCATAAACAGGATGATAACCGCAAACGTCTGGGCGTCTATAACGATGGGAATGCCGCTTATGCTCGTAAACGGAGATACCATTGAAGGCGATATCACCAACGATCCGGGTCAGATCATAAAGGTTTTCGGTACTAACGAGGACGTTGCGGGCTCGATCAAATACGTTTCTCCGCCTGATATCACCTCAAACTTCGGAAACAGCGTCAACCAACTTATCGAGAACACGCTCACTCAATGCGGAGCGAACGAGGTGGCATTAGGCGACGGAAAAGCCGAAAATATGGGCGCGCTCAACATAATGCGTAACGCCGCGACCATGCCGCTTAATCTCATCAAAAACAATTTCAGGCACTTTGCCGAAGAGATAGCCCTTATCTGGGCGGACTTCTGGATAACCCAGTACGGATCGAGAAAGATAAAGATCTGCGACGAGACCGGCATTTGGTATATGCCGTTTTTCGCGGACAGATACAAAGATCTGTCGCTTTCCTGCTTTGCCGAGGTCGTTCCGACACCGGAATTCACCGCAAAGGAAAGCGTGGCACTCTTAACTCAACTTCTCGAAAAGAAGATCATCACAAAGAAAGAGTTTTTTGACCGACTCCCCGACGGTCTTATTCCCGACCGCGATACGATAGATTTATCATCCGACGAACCGAAAGGAGAAGAAAATGACGGGATTTGATATTTTTGAATCCGCGATCCTGCGTCTCGGACTTGTTAACGTAAAGGGATCGCTCGAACAGCAATTACCTTTCAGAAAAACCGCATTATCCATAATAAACGAGCTTGCTTTTGACCTGTGCAAAGCGGGACCCATCGCAAGTTTACACGATAAGCTTGACATTGACCGTGAAGCCGGCGTCGTCATCTCCTACGGGACCGCCTACGTCCTCGCCACCATTACGGGCGAGACCGAAAAGCAAATGACCATGCTCGCGCTTTTCAACGCGAAGCGCAAGCTATACCTCGGCAAAATCGGAAGGATAACCGACAAATCACCGAATATTTCAGGGGGTTAATATGGCAAGAGAAAACAAAAAGACAAAGGGGTTTGCCCTTTCGGGCGGTATGGATAACTCGGGGTCACGAGAAGATATCGACGATAAAAAGTTTTATTTTGCAAAAAATATGGTTTATGAATACGGGGCGTTGAGGGCAAGAAAAGGTCTTGCCCCGATAGGCCATGGTTTGATCGGCAATCACGACGCTTTGGGAAATCTTAAAACGCCGCTTACGGTGACCGATACGCCCTACTCCTACTCCGGTGTTTCGGGAAAACTCGGTTATGATATCTGGAGCGACGGCGCAACGTTCGCCTTCGTAAACGTCTATCTTTTCAGAGATAATATGACGGTAAGAGTTCTGGGAACTATAACGGTCAATATGGTGAGCGGTCAATTCTTCCTGCCGAAAAGCATAGTCTTCCTGACCGGCAACGCTGTCCACGGAAACGGGCTTTACGTTTTCTTATGCTGCACGCCGGGTACCGAAACGTACGACTCGGGCTTATTCGAGATATATGAATTTTCCGGTTCAAACCTCGGATTCACCCACGTTTCGGACAGCGATTTTTACGTTCCGGTCCTTTATACCAACGGCAGAGGCAACAACTTCAATGAGGCGAGAAGAAACGGCTGGGTATACGAGGAAACGCCGCAATACCCCGAAGACGTAAACCTCCTGACCGAGCAATTCAAGGCGTTTTTTACGTCCGACGGCTATTCATCGGGCTTCAAGCTCCCGGTCTGGCAACTTGACGGGTCACTTCCCTCTTTTTGCAGGATCTATGAAAACGCCGATAACTACGTTGAATGGATACTTCCGCCCGAAACACAGTCATCGACGATCAACTACAACGGATACCAGATAACCGCAACGCTCGACTGCTCTACCGGTTATCTCCGTTTTACAAACAACGGCAGTGATTATGCCATACCGAAATCACAGCAATTAAACGGCAATAACGTTATGATCGTATCCCACAAATATATTCTGAACTGTCGAAAGGCGGTTTTATCGTCAAAAGGCGGCGTTTTGTTTGAGGATAAGATCTACCTCTACGGAAACGGTTTTTACCGAAACGAGATTTACTGTTCGGCAAGCGACAATCCCCTCTATTTCCCCGAATCAATGAAGACTACGGTCGGTAATTTTAATGAGGGCGTCAACGCTCTTCATGCGAAAGGAAAAACGCTTTTCGCCTTCAAAAACGACGGGATCTTCAAGATCTCCTCGAATGAGCAAATAAGCAAAACCGATATGGTACTGCCGATCGACGTCGGCAGGAATTATCAGATAACCAACCGTTTAAAAAGCACCGAGCTTTCCGAAAAAATCGGCTGCTCCGCGATCAAGACCATCAAAAACTGCGGAAACAAAACGATCTTTCTGGCACAAGACAAGAAAATATACTGCATATCGGACAACGGCATCACGGCTGAAATTTCGGCACCCGTAAACGGTCTTTTATCCGGACTCCCGGCGGGGGACGTATCAAACGCCTTTGCCGTCCGATACGGTCATAACTACCTGATTTTTATCGGGAATCACGCGCTCGTGGTTGACTTTGAGAACACCGAATTCGGGTTTACGGAAAAGCTCGGAAACAGAAACGGCAACAGCCCCGTAAAATGGTATTATCTTGTCTTCCCTTCTTCACAAGGTTACACGAGCGGCATCGAAACAGGAGGTCATCCGTATATCATCTGCACCGACCGCAACCGAAAGGTTTCATATATTTGCGGATTTTCGGGCGACAAAGACCGTATCCCCGACCCGACCGCTCAGGAACCGACGACGACCGACTGTGATATTGAGTTTGAACTAGAAACGAAATCGTTTGATCTTGACGATCCTACGGCAAAAAAGAGCATACTTTCCGCCGACCTTTTCCTTTCGGGTCACGGGAACTTCAAAATAGGGATATGCGGCGACCGCTACCGTTCCGATCAAACTATCGTTTTAAAGGGCGAAAGCGTCGTTAAAATATATCCGTTTTTGTTGCCGTCCTACGCCGTTTCGGCGGATATTTCGGGCAAAGCCCCGTTTTCGGTTTCAAAATTTTCATTAGTATACAAATCGATATAGCGAGCGCATTTTATGAAACGAATTCTGACTATTCTTCTTTGTTTTTTATTTTTGTCGGGTTGTAACAGTAACCAAAAACCGGCGGTAAAAAAGCCGGCAGCATTCATATCGGGCGTCTGGATAACCTATTCGGAGGTCGACGATATGCTTAAAGACGGTGATTTTAAGGAAAATTATGAACTTGCTCTTAAAAAGTGCCGCTCTAAAAGAATAACCGATATTTTTCTGGCGGTCAGACCGTTTTGCAACTCGCTTTACAGGTCGGAATTCTTTCCGCAAAACGAATATTCAAAACAGTACGATTTTGATATATTAAGCTATTGCATCGAAAAGGCGCATTTAAGCGGTATTCGTTTGCACGCATGGATAAACCCTTATCGGGTGTCATCGCAAGGCACTTCCATAGCTGAACTGCCCGATGACAGCCCGGTAAGGGCAATGAATGCCGGGGAAGACTACATAGTATCAAACGGAATATACCTTAACCCCGCCTCGCCCGCGGCTTTGCGGCTCATAACCGACGGCGTTCGGGAAATCTGCGTTAATTATACGGTAGACGGGATTCATTTTGACGATTATTTTTACCCGACGAGCGATGAAAATTTCGACAAAACGTCCTATGAAAAATACATTGAGACCACCGCTGATCCCATCGATTTAGGCGAATACAGAACGGCGAACGTGAATTCACTTATAAGCTCGGTCTACACCGCCGTCAAGTTTTGCTCAAAGGATATCGTTTTTTCGGTAAGCCCCTGCGCCTCGATAGAGAAAAATAAAAATGAATACTTCGCGGACGTAAAGACGTGGTGCGATAACGGTTGCGTCGATATCATCATCCCACAGCTGTATTTCGGATTTAAATATCCCGACGAAAATTTCCGCTTTGACAATCTGCTTTGTGAATGGAAAGCCCTGATTTCAGATACCGATACGAGGATGGTTATCGGGCTTGGCGTCTACAAGACGGGCACCGACGCCGAGCCCGACAAAGAAGAATGGGTAAACGGCGAAGAAATAATAAAACGGCAAATCGAAATTTGCCGTAAGGATGAAAGAATAAGCGGATATGTGTTGTTCTCAATATCAGATATCAGATGACGGACATCAGATTTCAGACGATGGCTTATGGTTTATCATCGGTAAGGACAAAATGGTTTTGGAGGGCAAAATTTCCGTTCCTTTTTGCCTTAAAGCCTTGATATACGCCGGTATATCGGCGTTTCTCGGCTTCAAGGAAGCAAAAATTTTGCTTCCTACAAAACCGCTTCGCACCTGAAAAAGAGAAAAATTCGTGGATTTTTCGGTGCGAAGGACACCGCAAGGCTGACGCCTGTGGTGGACAACAAGCCGTAAAAAGA
>JAGAAE010000167.1 GCA_017615405.1 Clostridia bacterium
CGATACTTTGAACGAACCGTCTTTGCAGTATAAGGAAGTATACAAGAAGCGGAACTATAGCTATAAAACAACTTGTCAGCAAAAGTGCTCCCTGATTGAGAGTGTATTTCGCAGACAATCCGGAAAGATAGGTGTTGAAGTTCGCCAATCGCACACTGAGCGGAAAATCCTTTGAAAGGTAAATCTGAGATTGATAATAATCGTTGTAGTACCATACGACCGAGAAGACCAGAATGGTTATGGTTGCGGAACCGGACGACGGCAAAACGATGCGGAAAAAGGTTTTGAAAGGACCGGCGCCGTCGACCCACGCCGCCTCTTCGAGTTCTTTCGGTAGTCCTTTGAAGAACTGGGTGTAGATATAGATGAACAATCCGTTTTTAAGTCCGGTACCGAGCAGTGCCGGCAGCCAGAATACAAGGGGCGTATCTATGAGATTAGGTCGGATGACATACCCCGACATATCCTCGATGAATTTTACTATTCCCAAAAAGTCGAAATGGCGGAAGTTATCGTAACTTGCGATCATGATCATCGGGTCGGGGATAAGTATCATAATGATCATAACGCCAAGCAGGAATTTCTTGCCTATGAAATTGAATCTTGCAAGACCGTAACCGATAAGCGCACAGCTTAAAAACGATATCAACGCGGCGACGATCATATTGACAAAAGTGCTTTTCAAAACGTTTGTATAATCAAGCACCTGCGTCGCTCCGACAAAGTTAAGCGGCGAAAATGATTTCGGTATCCACTCAACGGTCGGGTCGATCCAGTCCTTTGCGGTTTTTATTGAGTTCACTGCCATAAAGAAGAAAGGATACAAAACTATGTACGCAAAGCCGATCAAAACAAGCCATCGTAAAATGTTTGCAACAACGTGACCACCGGTTTTCTTCAACTTATACCTGTTAAACGTCACTTTAATCCCACCCAAAAAAATGATAAACAAACAGGAAACAATAAACGCCGCCCACAAGACGGAGGCGACGCAATTTATACAACAAAATATGACGCACCGAAAAAGGCAAACCGCTTTCGATCTGCAATTTCGGCACCACATACCAAATTATACAATTTTTTGCTATTGCCCCTAAAATTATTTGTTGAAAATATTATATTATAAAAAGTCGGATATGTAAATTCGATTTTAGGTATTAAAGTTTAGGAATTCGGCAAAAGCATTGGTAAATAGTAATAATTTTTCAAAAATAATTTTTACATTTTATCTATAAAGAACGAAGAATGCCTGTTTTTTGTACAAATACCGAGATAATAATTGTCTATTTCGACAACGTCGATATAGTATTCATCTCCGTCGAAAACGATAGATCTGCCCTCGAAAAAACCGGATACGTCAACGTCGGAAAAATGCATACGCAATCCGAGACCCGCTGCCTTTGAAAGGCTTTCCTTGATCGTCCATAGCTTTATAAAATCCGACGGTTTATCCTTCGCTGCGTATCGTTTTTCATTCTCGGTCAAAATACGATACACGGAATCGTTGACCTTTTTGTCCATTTTTTGGATATCGACGCCTACGGCATCGTCGCTGACAGCCAGCGCGACGTAATCTCCGCTGTGGGAAATGCTGAACTGTTTATCGGTTTTATCGGAAAACGGCTTTCCGTACTCGCCTGTCCGGATATCATTTTCGGAAAGATCCAAAACCCTGTTCAGAAGGACTGCAACACCGAGACATCGAAGCCTGTCATCCTCGTGTGCGAATGCCTCGGCGCGTTTTGTTCGTTCGGGAAAAGAACGGGCAAAAAAATCGTCGCCGTGATCTTTGACCCTTTGTATCGGCAACATATAAACCTTTGTCATAGTATCTTCTCCCCTTTCGGTTAAAAAATCAGGACGCCTTTTTAAGCGCGTTTTCTCCGGATACAGTATTTGCAGTGTCGAGCATATTTTCAGCAAAAATACCGTAACCTTTTGTCGGGTCATCAAGGAAAACGTGGGTGACGGCGCCGATCAATTTGCCGTTTTGAAGTATCGGGCTTCCGCTCATTCCCTGAACGATACCGCCGGTCGCGTTGAGCAGTTCATTGTCGGTTACGGTGACGATATAGTTCTGGGTTTTTGATTTGTAGGAATTCAAAAGCAGTGAAATTTCGCAGGAGTAAAGTTTCGGAGTGTCTCCGCTGACGGTCGTCAATATCTGAGCCTTTCCCTCTTTTACCTCCTGTTTCAGCGCAACCTCGGTAAGCGAAGATATCGGCAGACTTCCGGTGATCCTACCGTAGATCCCGTTATATTCGTTGTAAAGATCGTTTGAGATGACGTCATAGGTGAATTTTCCGACCAACTCGCCCGCCGTCCCGTTTTTCCCTTTTTTCGCCGAGATTATTTCGGCGTTTACGATCTCGCCCGAGTTTATATTCAGCTTTTCCCCGGTATCAACGTCGGATATCTCGTGTCCGAGACCGCAGACGACGTTATTGTAGGGGCTGTAAAAGGTCAGAGTGCCTACGCCCGCCGAACTGTCCCTTACCCAGATCCCGACGCGGTATTTACCCGATCCCGCTTCCTTGACGGGAGTCACTTTAAGGGTATGGTTTTTATCGGAGCGAAGGATCGACAAGGTCATTTCTTTGCCCGAACTCTTTTCGACAAGCTCGGCAAGATCTTCATTTGTCAGGACCTTATAACCGTCGACCGATTGAATATAATCCCCTACCTTAAGACCTGCGGATTTTGCGGTTTCATTTACGCCGTCATCGGTTTTAACACCCTTTATATCCACGACCAGAACACCATCGGTATAAAGTTTTATTCCGAAGGGCGTTCCGAGAACGGCGACCTGCATTTTATCGACAACCCGTACCGTTGTACTTGAAAACGGGATAACACTGAACATTTTAAGACTCACGCGATAGGTATCGCTGTCGGACCCGCTTTCTTCATATCCGTTATATATCGCCGTTACCGGTATTTTTGTGTTAAGGTCAAGATCTTTCAGAGAATTCACCTTATAATTATCGGAAATTTTCGCGTTTAAAAATA
>JAGAAE010000023.1 GCA_017615405.1 Clostridia bacterium
CTGTCCGACAGGCTTGTTCTTGAATATGATTTTTCAAAAGACAAGGTCAATTCCCTTTCGAGCGACAACGTTAAGTATATCAAAAGTCTTAAAAACGACGTAAAGATAATAGTCTGCGCCCCTGAAGACAGATATGACGAATACGCGGATTATTCAGCCAATATGCAGGGCATACAGGCAACCACAAACGATTACTATACCCAGACCGTAAGCCTTTTGAAGAAGTACGCGGCGTATAATTCGAGGATAGACGTCGAATTTATCGATCCTTATTCTTCCGAATTCTCGAAAACGTCGGAAAAGTACGGCAGCCGGGTCAGTTATCTCGGTGATATAATAGTTGTTTCGGAACATTCGGGAAAGGAAAGGGTCAAGGTGCTGACCTTCAGCGACGTTTATGACGTTACCGAAGATGAAACTTATGCCTACATGGGCTATACCATAAAAACCCTGACCGGCAATAATATTGAAACCGCCCTTACCGGCGCCATATCCTACGTTGTAAACAACGAAGATAAGAAATTGTTCCTGCTTATGGGTCATTCGACCGAAGATTACGTTTCAAGCTATTATATTCAAATGTTGAAGGATAATAATTATGAGGTCGAAGTGAACGCCGACCCGATATTAACATCAGTCCCCGATGATTGCAGCGAGATCGTCATCCCGGTACCGACGGTCGATTTTTCGGATGATGAGTTACTGCTTATTGCCGAGTTTTTGGAAAACGGCGGTAAATACGGCAGAGGTCTTACGATCTTTGCAAGCGCGGAAGCGCCTTATCTTACGAAACTATATAATTTCCTCGATGAATGGGGGATAACGGTCGAAGAGGGCAAGGTCTACGAGACCGACGCCAACCTCGCCTCGTCAAAGAATCCGATGACCTTCATTTCATACAATGAGGAAGGCAGGGCGTGCATTTCGGATTCAAACGTTCCGCTTGTAAAGTCTGAAAAGACAAACGGCTGCACCGTAACCGCCGAGTATGAGACCTCCGAAGCGGCAGTAGCGGTAGATAAGGGTACGACCGGCGCCACTAACGTGGATAAAGGTAACGGAAAGACCTATGCTACGGTCATCACCTCCGAAAAGGTCACAAGCGAGGCAATAGATATTGATAAAGAACCGCCCAAGAGCTACGTCTCGGTATTCTCGAGTAAGGATTTTCTGCAGTCTGATTATAACGAAGAGGCGAGCATAAGCAATAAAGATATCGTATTAAGCGTGACCGAGAATAACTGCGGTGCTTTCAAGAGTGATATCAAGTTTGTAAAAAAGACGATCACCGATGAGAGTTTTGCGGGTTCGGTCAATGAAAAAGGCGCAAAAACGATCCATAATATTTTTGTGTTTATTATCCCGCTGATCATTGTCGGATTCGGAATATTTGTTTATATCAGGAGAAGGAATGCTAAATAATGAGTGATTTCTTTGATAACGAACCGGAACTTGAAGAAGTAACGGAAGAGACCGAAGAAAAAAAGATACAGAAGAAAAACGGTGTCCTTAAAATCGCGGTATATGCTTTTTGTGTCGCAATTATTGTTTGCGGATGTTTCTTTGCTAAGGAATTTATTCCGAAAAAAGAAAAAAAGAATACGTCAACGCCTTCATCGTCATCCGAAGAGGAGATAAAGGTTTTAGATCTTGACACCTCGAAATTAAAGAGCATCACAGTTAATAACCCGAAGGGGACTTTGAACATTTACAGCGAGACTGCAAACGAGAGCACAAGCTGGTACGTTGACGGCGTCAATAAGGAACTGATAAGCACCTATTCGACCTCGCTTTTAGCAACCGCCGCGACGAATATTACGGCATCCAGGGAAATTACCGAAATGACCGATGCCGACTGCGGTTTTGACGCCCCTTCTTTCAGAACGGAGATCTTGGGAAGCGACGATTCCAAAATATCGTTTATGATAGGAAAGGACGCCGCGATAGGCGACGGCTGTTATTTAAAGATCGACGGAAAAAGCGAAATATATCTTGTCGACAACACGATAAAGACGAGCCTGAATAAAGAGGCGATCGATCTTGCGGACGCGGATTCGATGCCCCGCGTTACCGAGACCGATTCGACCAAAGCCTTTTTTGAAAACGGCGAGCTTTACAGCTGTGATTCGATAACCGTTACCGGCAAAAACTATCCGAAACCGCTTGTTATCGTCCAGAATGACGATCAACAGATAGCCGAATACGTCAAATATAAGATAACCTCCCCCGACGATCATCTTGCCGATAACATTGACGATCTTTTCGCCCTGTTTGCAAACGGGGTCACGACCGACGGAGCATATTCCTTTGATGCCGCCGATCCGGCAGGCTTCGGTCTTAACGACCCTGATATAACCGTTACGATGAAACTGAACGACAAGACGAGCGTTTTCAAGTTTGCAAAACGTGACGACGGTTATTACGCCGGTTGGTGCAGTGACGGAAAGGTGATTTACAGGGTCGCCCTGTCGACGATCGAATCGGTCGTAAAATCAAAGGCAACCGATTATTATTCGAAACTTGTCTGCCTTTATTATATCGACGATCTGACAAGTTTTGCCGTAAAAACCTCCGACAAAACGTATTCTTTCGGAATTGCCGCAAACAGCGATACGAAATCCGAGGATAAGTACGTTATCACCCACGACGGCAAGAAGGTCGATTGTAAGAGTTTCCAGAATTTCTATCAGTTCGTTATTTCGACCCCCTGCGAAGAATACGGGACGACAAACGCTTCGGGAGATAAGATCTCCTTCGAGTTTGCATTTAAAAACGGAGGAAAGGACTCGATAGAGTTTATCAGGATAAGCGATACAAGATATCAATATTCGATAAACGGTAAGGCGATGGGTCAGGTCTCGGCAACAAGACTTAACAAGATCGTCAAATATTCCGGACAGTTGGTAAAC
>JAGAAE010000168.1 GCA_017615405.1 Clostridia bacterium
GTCGACGGTGGAGAACTTTTTCTTCGAGTGTGCGGATCTTTTGCCTTTTTCCGATTCTTTGTTGCGCTCAAACGTCACGAAAATGACCGGATCGGCAGGACTTGACAAAACCTTCGCAAAACCGGCTCCGACACAGGTTTTTCCTTCGTTGTCGGAGGTGGAGACAAAACCGATGGTGTGATAGTCGCCGTCGTTAAGGGTCGCGAGGGTGCGGTTTTTAAGTGTTCGCATGGCTTCGGTAAAGCTTTTGCTGCGGATGACCGTTTTGAATTTTTCGTGTTCCTTGACGTTTTTGCCCTTGATAAGGGGTATTTCGCAAAGATAATTCTGGTTAAGAACGAACCGGACGTCACTCTTCGAGCAGATTGTCTTACGGCGAGCGACATAGATACAGGTCAGAATCAAACCGAGAGCAAAGGTGCCTAAAAACGACATAAGTACCCAGGTCACGTATTCGTTTTTATTGTAAGGAGCGGTCGGAAGCTTTGCGGGTATTTTGACCTCTGCTCTGATATCGCCCAAAATGTTTTCGATGACCCTCGGATAATTCCTCAAAAGCGAATCGGCAATATTTTTCGCTTTTCTCGGCGAAGAACTTATAACGGTAAGTTCAAAATAGTTGGTCGCCGGAGAAGCGGTCGTTTTTATTTCGCCGTCTATCGATCCGCCGAGTTCGTTGCTGACTATGTCTCTGAGTATTCCCGTTTGGAATATCTGGGGGAAGGATACGGCAAGCTGGCTTCCGAGACCTTCGGTGTTTTGATAATGATAGACATTCGTCCCGTCCGAGGTGCCGAAGGGGGTCAGCGGCGTTGCAAGAAAGGTAACGGAACATTTATATTTAGGGGTGTAACTTAATTTGCTGTACGCAAACACACCCGACGCCATGAGTATTGAGCTTATCAAAATCAGTGCAAAAAATCGTTTAAGGGCAACGCCGTAGTGACGCAAAAAGTTGAAAAAGTCAAACTCTTCGCGGCGTGCGGACATTTTGTTGGACGATTTTTTAAATTGATCGTTTGCCACTTCTTTTCTCTCCTTTTGATAAATGATTCAAGCGGTCGTTCCGGTCAGGTACCGTCATTCGAGCGACATCATCTTGTGTTTAAGGCTTTGTTTAAACATACCCACCTTGTTGAAGACGCAGCCTAAGATCTTGTCGCTGCCGATGTTGTCGATCGTGTCGCTGATGGCGGCAACCTCGGTGTAGTCTTGCGCTATGACCAGCAAGACGGTAGACGCGATCCCGGAGATCATTTCGGAATCCGAAACGAGACCGCAGGGCGCCGAGTCCAGTATTACAAAGTCATACGTATCTTCAAGGGTGGCGATGAGGTTCTTAAAGGCGTCGCTTCGCAGATATTCGAGAGAGTTTTTATAACTCTTTGAATTCGCGTAGACGTAAACGCCGCTTTCCTTGTCGTGTTGAACGACGTCGTCAAGCGGGATATCGCCGCGGATATACCGAACGAGGTTATGCTCGCTGGACGATGAAACGTCCTTGAACCTTTTATGAATGGCGGGGCGTTTGAAGTCGATATCGACGAGCGCGACCTTGTTGCCTTCGGCTGCCAGAGCGCAGGCAAGGTTGGAGGAAACTGTCGTTTTGCCTTCGTTTTCAAAAACGCTTGTAACGAGGATCGAGCGGATGTCGCCCGTTCTTTTAAGGCTTTCAAGCTTGATCGCCATTTCACTGAAACTGTGATTGAAAAGATAACTTGTCGTGTGTCCCGAGAACATAAAATAGGGAGAGGGATTTTTCTTTGAGGGCTTTTCCTTGTAAACGATGCCGAAGGTCTCGCTTCCGAGGAGGTTCTCGATATCGGTCTCGTTTTTGATGGTGTTTCTGTAATACGAGAAAACAACGATCAGAAGTATTGCAAAAGCGCCCGAAAGGACGGCATATTCAATTTCAAGGATAAGGTCGGTAAAACGGTGTGCGTTGAGGGGGCTTATGTTAGGGCTTTTGACGAGGTCAAAGGTAAGTCCCGGGAAACATTCTTCGGTCAGTTCGTTTTGATTTTCCCAGATCCTCAGAAGCTCTTCATAAGACTTTTTCGGATCCTTCGAGGTGCAGGAGACCCGTATGAAGTTGGTGTCCTTATAATATTCCGAATAAACCGACGACGAAAACGATTTTCCGGTCTTTTCGGTAATGATATCAAGAAGGGTCGGACTTGACATTACTTCGCTGACGTTGTCTGCAAGGGCGATGGACCTTGCGGTGTTCTGAAGGGTCGCGGTCGCTCCGCCCGACGTGGTGTTTATCGCGATGACCATGGAACTCGTATATGCTTTCGGCTCAAAATAGGTGCAGTATACCCGCGATCCGGAAAAGCCGACCCAGATCGCAAGCAGGATGAATATTATGTTTCTTTTAAGGTCGTTTACGGTGGTGTAGAGGTTAAAATAAATAAGTCTCAGTTCTCTCATATCAGTCACCTACCACTACTACGATCCTGTTGAATGCCGTCGGATTGTCTTCGTTGCCGACAACGTATTTGACTTCGTAACAACCCTCGGTGTTCATATCAAGACCGTCTTCTATGATGTGTATCTCATTGGTTGCGACCGTCGAGGTCTTGACGTAGGAATAAAAATCCGGTTTTTGCTGACCCTTTGAAAGGTAAACGATATGATCGGTCAGCTCTATGGTCTGGGAAAACGGGGTGGGGAATACGTAGAGATTGAAATTTATGCTTGTCGTCGTTCCGTAATAGTTGCTGACCTTGACGACGGCGGGATAAACGCCCGTCATACGGCGATTGAACTTGTCAACGATGAGCTTGACGCGGTCGGAAAGATCCCCGCTGAACTGATCTTCGGCGGAAAACTGCGTGGTGTTCTTGGCGTCGTCGCTCGTGAAGTAGACGCAGGGGGTCAGCATTTTGATCCTCGGTCCGACGTAGTCGGTATAGATTATCTCCCTCGAGATCTTGGCGATGTTGTTGTCGCTGTCGATGGCAACGAAGGTGACCCTCGATTTGTTATCGTTCAAAAAGTATTGCTTTTCAACGGTGACGTCGGTTATCTTGCCGTCCTGAGGGTCATACGCCGAAACGTATTTTAAAAGCTCGTTTTCGTCATCGCCGCACTTGACCTCAAAAAAGTCCTTTTCACAGGTTATCTGCGGTCCGACGTCGATATCGGATTTTGCGATGTAAAGGACGACCCTTAAAAGGGTTACCGCCACCGCCAGAAATGCAACGATCCATCTGAAATATCTCATTTTCCGACATTACCACCTTGTAATGATTTTTTGCCCCGAAATTATCGCTTCGGGATTATCGAAGAACAACTCTTCGGCATAGGTTTTTGAAAAACCGGCGTTTCCGTACAGCCACATATAAGCGCCCCTGATATCGGGCGAGCGGAAAGAAGTGTCGTGGGCGTCGCTTGCGACCGCGGCGACGTATCTGTTGTCAAGCATCCACGCCGCGAAATCAAACGCACGCTCGCCGTGCATTCCCGCAAGGCTGGTCGTGTTCACCTGGAAGAGGGCGCCCATCGAAAGAAACTTTTCGACGTAGTATTCGTCACGCCTTAAAAAAGAGTACCTTTCAGGGTGGGCGATTATGGGAATATATCCGGCTTTGGTTATGATATCGACGGCGAAAAGGACCCGGTCGATATCGTCGTGAAAGTCAAATTCGACCAAAAGATAATCGGTGCCGTTGATCGTAAAGAAGTTTTTCATCGGGAGCTCTCTTAAAAACAGGTCGCTGCAAAAGACCTCGCTTCCGAGCAGGATCTCGACGTCTATTCCCGCCGCACGGGCTTTAAGTCCCTCGAAGATATCGAAAACGCGATCTTTGTCAACGTGACCGATCCGCGGATTGTAGAAATGAGGGGTACAAACCATTCTTTTGGTTCCTTTTGATCTCGCGATGCGCAACATATCGAGCGACTCCATATAAGTCGCCGCACCGTCGTCTGTTTTGGGTAAAACGTGGCTGTGGATATCTGTCATAAGGTTACCTCATACGGGTTGATAGGTCACAAAATCGCAATGTAAATTATAACATACAAATTATATAAATGCAAGACCTTAAATGAGTCTTCCGTTATATGCCTGAAAATCCAACGTTTTCCATTGTGAAAAAATGAAAAACGAGACCCGAAACAAACGCTTCGGATCTCGTTAAAATTATAGGTTTATCGGTTTTCGGCAAGTATCTTTTTTGCTTCGATATAGGCGCCGGCGGTCCATCCCATCATAGCCGGCATATCGCCGCCGCTGTTGGTCTTTTCCGCCTTGACGTCCAACCCGCCGGTCGCGACGTTGTATTTTTCCCAAAGATTGCCGGTCTTTTCATAGTTCTCGTCGACGAGTTTTACGTATTTTCCGGCAACCCGCTTGGCGTCGTCAACGAACCCGTAGTTGAGCAACGCCCTGCAAACGACGGTAAAAAGGGGCGCCCAGCCGTTCGGATATTGCCATTGGAAACAGTATTTTCCTTCGCCGTAATCCTTTTCGGTCGCCGCGATGCCGTAGTCGGTCTCAATGCGGAAAAGATTATCTTTAAGGGCTTTTGCCTGCCCGTCGGTCGCCATCCCCACCATAGCAACATAGTAGCTCGCGCAGGAGAATTTGTCGCTGATGACGTTGTTTTTGAGATCGTAATCATAGAAAATGCCGTCATTGAGCATATATTTTTCCATAAGCGATTTGCGCTTTGCGGCGCGTTCGTTCCATTTCACTTTTTCGTCAATACCAAGAACGTCGGCAAATTTCGCCATATTTTTTTCGAAGGCGAAAAGAAGCGCGTTAAGTTCGACCTCGCAGAAATCCTCGATGCGGAATTCAAACCGCGGGGAAATATCCCATCCGCTTTCGCACGTCGCACCGTAATGACGGGAAAGTTGTTGGTCGGATACGCCCTCGGGGCGCGTGCCGACACGGCGCAGAAAGCCCTCAAACATCTTGACTTCCTCGGATATTTCGGGAGTTCCCGTGTATTGGTTAAGCCCTGTCGGGGTCATCCGTTTTGTCATCCAGAAGTCGTATTCTTTCAGCAGTACGCCGTAGGCTTTTCTGAGCCATTCCGCGTCCTTGTTTGCCGAAAAAATATCATCGACCATCATCGACAGGAACGGCGGCTGTGAGTTTTTAAGATAATAGGTCCTGTTGCCGTTCGGAACAAAGCCGTAGGTATCGACGAGGTAAAACATATTTTCAACGTTGTTTTTCGCCTGATCGACAAGTCCTTTTATTATCAGTCCGCGGTTGAGAAAATAGGTGTCCCAATAATACATTTCCTGGAACGTACCGCCGGTACAGGGGACGTTGTAAGGAAGGGGCAGACCGATCAGAGTCCCGTTGCTTTCGGTGTTTAAGCGGACGGTTTTCGGCAGGCTTTCGTCAATGTGCTTTTCGACTGTATTCATAACGGCATCTCCTTTTTCTTACGACGTATTTTACCATTTGCGGCGGTAATTGTCAAACATATTTGCAAAAAAAGGTTGACAAAGCGGGGCGCAGGTGTTATTATGAGGTGTATTCAAAAATGCGATGAAGATATTAAGCTTTGTCCGTTCACGTTCAAGAGAGCCGATGGTTGGTGAAAATCGGTGCGGCAGCGGTAAAGCGGTCTCGTATCTGAGCAGGAAGCCGGAAGTGAGTATGGCTTTTCGGGAGAGCCCGTAACAGCTCGGGGGCTTGTTGGAGTCCTTTAAGCGGTTGTCACAATGTGCAACAATGTGGGTGGTACCGTGGTTAATTTTTGTTAATCATCCCGCAAGAAGTCCCAAGGGGATTTTTTGCGGGTTTTTATTTTTTTCGGAGGTAAAATTTATGAAACAAATCAGAGTGTCGGATCAATCTTTGCGTTCGCTTGCCGAGAACGGATCGTTGCTGTTTCGCGAAAAAACCGCGATAGTCGCAAGCGTCGACAATTTCGGAGCGGATGCCATTGAACTACCTCCGATCAACAACTACAAGGAGGACGAGGTCGTTTACAAAACGATCTCTTCGGCGGTCGAAAACTGCGAAATATGTCTGCCCGTCGGGTTCGACGAGGCAAAGGTGGGAGAGGCGTTTGAGTGCATAAAAAACGCCAAAAAGCCCTGCCTTCAGGTTGAGGTACCGGTATCGACCGTAACGATGGAATACACCTATCATCTCAAGGCTGACAAGATGCTCAAAAAGGTCGAAAGCCTCTGCAAAGAGGCGGCGAAATACTGCAAAAACGTAGAACTTGTCGCCCTTGACGCAACGAGGGCGGAGATCCCGTATCTTGTTGAGCTGATCGGCGTTGCAAAGGCTGCCGGCGCTGCCGCCGCAACGGTCTGCGACGACGCCGGTATAATGACTCCGAAAGGCTTTGAAAAAATCGTCGGAGAATTAAAGGAAAAATGCAATATCCCGATATACGTCAAGGTCTCAAACGCCCTTAATATGGCAAACGCGACGGCGCTTTACGCCATAGAGGCGGGAGCCGACGGGATAAAGACGGCGGTATCGGGCAAGAACGAACTCAAAACCGCCGAAATCGCGCAGGTTTTAGACGCCGAAAAAGAAAGACTCGGCATAGCCTTTAATCTTAAAACGAGCGAACTTAAAAGCGATATAAAGGAACTCAAAAAGGCCGTTTTGAAGACCGAAAAACCCGAGGACACGACGAGCGATGGCTTAAACATCCTGCTTGACAGCGAAAGCACGGTCGCCGACGTTGAAAAGGCGGCCGAAGCCTTGGGCTACGAGCTTTCTCCCGAAGACGGCGAAAAGGTCTACAAGGCGCTTGTAAGGGTCCTTCAGAAGAAGACGGTCATCGGTGCCAAGGAGCTTGAAGCCATCGTCGCTTCGTCGGCGTCCCAGGTGCCGTCGACCTACCACCTTGAAAGTTATAATATTTCGAGCAGCAACATAACAACCTCTATGGCGAACGTGATACTTACAAAGGGCGACACGAAACTCACCGGTATCGCAACGGGCGACGGACCTATCGACGCCGCGTTTTTTGCGATCGAGCAGTGCGTAGGGTATCATTATGAGCTTGACGCCTTCGAGATCCAGGCGGTCACAGAAGGCAAAGAGGCGCTCGGCTCGACCGTCGTTCGTCTGCGCTCGGAGGGAAAACTCTATTCGGGAACGGGGCTTTCGACCGATATCGTCGGAGCGAGCATAAGGGCGTATATCAATGCGCTCAACAAGATAGTTTATGAGGAGGGACTTGCTTGAAAATAGTATTTTCGACCAAAAATCATAACGAAAAGTCGTTTTTGGAGTTGTGCAAATTTGCGAAGGCGTACGACCTTGACGGCTTTGAGATTTTTGATGCAAAAAAGGAACAAAAAGAGCATCTTGACAGCATTTTCAGAAGCAACGTCACCGCCGATTCAAAGAGGAAACTCTTTAACCGCGACCTTTCCTTGTGCGCGATTTGTTTCCCGAAACCGCTTGAAGATCCCGAAGTCAGCGAAAACGATATCGCGGAATACGTCGAAATGGCGCAGATATCGGGATCGCCGAGGGTAACCTTCTTCGTCAGGGAAAAGCCCGACGCGAAAGGACTTGCGAAAAAACTCGGAAAGGCGATAAAAAAAGCCGAAGAATATGATATCGAGCTTTTGTTTGAGACCTCCGGGTATCTTGCGGACACAAAAAACGTCCTTAGTATCATCAACGGAATTTCAAGTACCGTTATCGGCGCGTCGTGGAACGTGCGCGAAACCTTTTTTACGGGCGGCGAGACCGCCGAGCAGACCATCGAGACACTCGGCGCATATATAAAGTACGTCCGTTTCGGTGACAAAAAGGGCGATACCAACGTGCTTATCGGCGAGGGCGAACTTCCCGTAAAGGATTTTATCGACGCTTTGTCTTCGCTTAACTATGATTCCTTCGTTTGTATGCTCTGGAACGACGAGATAAACGACGCCGATATAATCATAACCCATTTTGTCAATTTCATATCTTCGACCAACTCAAAATCCGGAAGCGCGAAAAAGATATATTATAACAGAGATAAAAGCGGGACTTTTCCTTATAAGAGATACGACGTCGTCGACAAAACCTTTTCGCAGGTCCTCGACGATATGGTGGCGTATTACCCCGATCAGTATGCCTTTAAGTATACGACCCTTGACTACACAAGGACCTACGCGCAGTTCAAAAAGGACGTCGATACCGTGGCGGCGGCGCTTATCTCGTTAGGCGTCAAGCCCGGTCACCACGTCGCGATCTGGGCGACCAACGTTCCGCAGTGGTTCCTGACCTTCTGGGCGACGAC
>JAGAAE010000169.1 GCA_017615405.1 Clostridia bacterium
AATTCATAGATATATCAGCAAGTTTGTTCTCTTTCATAACGGTATCCTCTCCTTCTTTACAAAGACAGTATATCATAAACCTGTTGGCTTTTCAATGATGTCGGCGCAAAGCGCCTGATGATGTATCGGCTTTGCCGAAATGATGTAGATTGCCTCGCAATCAATGATGAGATGTTTGCCTGATAAAAATGTGCCGAAGGCACACATCATTTCCGACGGCAACATCATAAGCATAAGCGTCATCATTTGCCCGAAAGGGCAAACATCATTCAAAAAACACATCTTTTGTCTACCAAAAGATGTGTTTTTTGTGGAGCTGCTAACCGGAATTGAACCGGTGACCTCATCCTTACCAAGGATGCGCTCTACCATCTGAGCTATAGCAGCAAACATATGGAATTTTTCCGAGTGAAACCATTATAGTATAAACAAAAGCCTTTGTCAAGATTTTTTTAGTTTATTGTGTTATAACTCTTGCCAAAACGGCATCAACAATGTATAATATATTATTATATAGTTTATATTATAAGGGGAACTGGGCTTTGTCAGATAATCATGAGCGTCCCACCTATCCCGAAGAGCAAAAGGTTTATGCCGGAATGGTGAGAAAGAAACTCAGAGAGAGTTTTGTTTTGACCCCGAAGGCGTGCGTTGTGACCTACGGCTGTCAGCAGAACGTCAGCGACTCGCAGCGCATAAAAGGAATGCTTAGTCTCATGGGATACGGGCTGACCGAGGACAAGCATGAAGCGGATCTTATCATATTCAACACCTGCGCCGTCAGGGAGCACGCCGAAGACCGCGTTTTCGGAAACGTAGGTGCGACCAAAAACTTAAAACGCGCGAAGCGCGGGCTTATCGTCGCCGTTTGCGGTTGCATGGCTCAGCAAAAATCGGTAGCCGAAAAGTTAAAAACGAGTTATCCTTACGTCGATATCGTTTTCGGAACTCAGGTGACCCACAGGCTCCCCGAATTTGTCTACAAAAGGCTTTCGGGCGGAAAAAGAGTTTTTGAACTCGCGCTTGACAACGAAAGGATAATCGAGGACGTACCGATCGACCGCGAAAACAAGATAAAGGGCTATATCCCGATAATGTACGGCTGCGATAATTTCTGTACCTATTGCATCGTCCCCTACGTCAGAGGCCGCGAGCGGTCACGAGACGCACAGGATATTCTTAAAGAAGCCCGTCGGATGGTGAGCGACGGCTACAAAGAGATAATGCTTTTAGGGCAGAACGTCAATTCCTACGGCAAGGGCAATGCCGACGGTATAAACTTCGCAAAGCTTCTTCGGATGATAAACGATATCGAGGGCGACTTTCGCATCCGTTTTATGACCTCCCACCCGAAGGATTGCACAGAGGAATTGCTCGACGCGATGAAGGATTGCGAAAAGGTCGAAAATCACCTTCATCTCCCCTTCCAGTGCGGGAGCAGCCGCGTGCTTAAAGCCATGAACCGCCGCTATACAAGGGAAAAATACCTCTCGCTTATCGAGGCGGCGAGGGAGCGGATGCCCGATATCGCCTTTACAAGCGACGTCATCGTCGGGTTCCCCGGCGAGACCTATGAGGACTTCAAAGAGACCCTTTCTTTGATAGACGAGGTCAGGTTTGCGTCACTGTTCACCTTTATCTATTCCCCGAGGGGCGGAACGCCGGCAGCGGTTATGCCCGACCCCGTTTCGCGGCAGGAAAAGGGCAGATGGTTTGACGAACTTATAAAGCTTCAGGACAAGATCCAGAAGGAATACGACGAAAGCTTGGTCGGAAAGACCTTCAGGGTGCTTTTTGAGGAAGAGGCGCCCGACGAGGGATATCTTATCGGAAAGACCGACACGATAATAAATATTTCGGTCAAGGCGGACAGGTCGTTGCTCGGCACCTTTGCCGATGTGAAAATAACAAATTATGACGGAACGTTTTCCGGAATTTTGGAAAAGTAAAATTTTAAGGAGATAAAAATTATGGGAATCATCGAAGCCGCAAGGAAATTAGGAGAAGAACTCCAGAAGGACGAGCGTTTTATCGCCTACGCCAAGGCAAAGCTCGATATGGATAAGGACGAGGACGTTCAGAACAAAATAGGCGAATTCAACGTCATAAGGATGAACCTTGAGCAGGAAAGCGAAAAGGACGAAAGAGACGAAGAAAAGATCAAGGAACTTAACGAGCAGTTAAGAAGCACCTATGCCGCCATTATGCAGAGCAAAACGATGCTCGATTTTAACACCGCAAAGGCGGAAATGGATACCGTTATGAACGATATCAACAGTATCATTATGCAGTGCGCCGACGGAGCCGACCCGAAAACGGTCGAGCCCGAGGTCCATTCCTGCTCGGGCAGCTGTGAAAGCTGCGGCGGATGTCACTGATAACCGCGACATTCTTTGAAAGGGGGAAAAACAATGGCGGGATTATCGCCGATGATGCAGCAGTATTTCGACATTAAAGAGCAGAACAAAGACAGTATCCTGTTTTTTCGTTTGGGCGACTTCTATGAAATGTTTTTTGACGACGCAAAGACCGTTTCGGAAGAACTCGACCTTGTTTGACCGGTAAGGATTGCGGACTTAAAGAGCGCGCTCCGATGTGCGGAGTGCCCTATCACAGTTGTGAAAGTTATATTTCGCGGCTTGTAGCAAAGGGATATAAAATCGCCGTCTGTGAGCAGACCGAGGATCCGGCGAAGGCAAAGGGTCTCGTCAAGCGCGACGTTATAAGGGTCATAACCCCCGGCACCGTCATCGAGGACGGTATGCTTGACGAAGCACGAAACAACTATTTGGCGGCTGTCTGCCTCGGAAAGCAGTGTTTCGGCGTATGCTTTGCCGATGCGTCTACCGGAGAGGTCAACGTTACCGAGATCCCCGAGGATGACCGCGAAAAGCGCCTTATCGACGAACTGATGAGATTTGCGCCGAGCGAGGTGCTTGTAGGTGATTTTACCGCATACTCCGAACTAAAAGACTATCTGACGAGATTTTTTCCGGGAACGGTCACCAAAAGAGCGTCGGAATGCTTTGATATCCAAAGGTCAAACGAGCTTATTTGCAAGGCGTTTAACGTTGTAAGCCCCGAGAATTTAAAAATCGCAAAGGACAGCGTTTGTGTTTCGGCGTTGGGCGCGGTCATCGACTATCTTTTTGAGAACGGAAAGAGCGAAAAAACGGCGCTTAAAAGCGTGGAGGTCTATTCGGGCGCGAAATATATGCGCCTTGATATGACGGCGATAAGAAACTTGGAGCTTTGCGAGACCATGCGCTCGGGAGCCAAAAAAGGCTCGCTTCTATGGGTGCTTGACAAGACGAAAACCGCAATGGGCAAGCGGCTCATACGCTCGTGGATAGTAAAACCGCTCTTGTCGATAACCGAAATATCCCTTCGTCAGAACGCCGTCGAGGAACTTTGCTCGAACGCGCAGATACGGATGGAGATCGCCGAATATATGTCGGGGATAAGGGATATCGAAAGAATTATAACAAAGGCGCTCTACGGTACCGCTTCGCCGAAGGATCTTTTGAGCCTTTCGGCAACGGCGCACAGATTTCCTTACATAAAGCAACTTCTTTCAAACTCGACAAGCAAGATGTTAAAGGAGATATATTCCGAGATCGACGAATGCTCCGATATTGCGGACCTTATCGATATTTCCATAGACCTTGAGGCGCCTACCGTTGTTAAAGAAGGCAAAATCATCAAAAAAGGCTACTCAAAAGAAGTTGACAACCTTCGTGAAATTCTTAACGGCGGAAGCGGACTTCTTGCCGAGATCGAGGCGCGCGAAAAGGAAAGAACGGGTATAAAGACCCTTCGCGTCAGATTCAATAAGGTCTTCGGCTACTATATCGAGGTGACCAACTCCTTCCTTGATAAGGTCCCCGAGGATTATATAAGAAAACAGACCCTTGTAAATGCCGAAAGATATGTGACCGAGGAACTTAAAGATCTTGAAAGCAAGGTCCTCTCGGCAAAGGACAGGGTCATAGCCCTTGAATATGAGATCTTTGACGGAATAAGGAAAAAGGTCGCCGATGCCGCCGCGCGTTTCACCCTGAGCGCCGGTGCGCTCGCCAAACTCGACGTTTTGTGTTCCTTCAGTCAGGTCGCGATCGAAAACAACTATGCAAGACCGCTCGTCAACAATTCGGGAGTGATCTCGATCAAAGCGGGGCGCCACCCCGTCGTTGAGAAACTTATCAAGACGCCCTTTGTATCGAACGATACCGTGCTTGACGGCGGCGATAACCGCTGTTCCATCATAACCGGACCGAATATGGCGGGAAAATCGACCTATATGCGCCAGGTCGCGCTTATTACGATCATGACCCAGATAGGATCGTTTGTTCCGGCGACCGGCGCCGAAATAGGAATAGTCGACGCCGTCTTTACGAGGGTCGGTGCTTCAGATGATCTTGCGTCCGGGCAGTCGACCTTTATGGTCGAGATGAGCGAGGTCGCCGAGATCCTTAAACACGCGACCAAAAACAGCCTTCTTATTCTGGACGAGATCGGGCGCGGGACCTCGACCTACGACGGAATGAGCATAGCAAAGGCGGTCCTTGAATACGTCGTCGACAAACGAAGACTCGGTGCAAAATCCCTTTTTGCGACCCACTATCATGAACTCACGAATATGGAAAGCGAGTTTAAAGGGATAAAGAATTACAACATTGCCGTCAAAAAGCGCGGAGATGAGATAATATTCCTTCGCCGTATCATTCCGGGCGGCGCCG
>JAGAAE010000170.1 GCA_017615405.1 Clostridia bacterium
CTGCAGCTTATTGCGAAAAACAAAGTTAATATCATCGAGGTAAACCTTTCCGAGCTTATCGATCAGTACTTAGAGCAGATCGAGCATTTCAAGCAGGAAGAAATGGATATTTCGAGCGAGTTTATAACCATGGCGTCGAGGCTTATCTATATCAAAACCGTTTCGCTCCTTCCGAAACATGAGGAAGCGGAGCAACTCGCCGACGAATTGAAGGGCGAGCTTATCGAGTATCAGATATGCCGTCGGATCGCCGATGAACTCTCGAAGATGACGGTTGGATTCGACCGATTTATCAAGGCGCCCGAGGAATACGATTTCGATAAGACCTATGAATTATGCCACGATCCTCAGGTTCTCGTCGACGCCTATATTTCGGCGGTCGGCAGGGGAAAAAGACGGCTTCCTCCGAGCACGGCGCCGTTTACCAAGATCGTTGCAAGAAAGATATATGCCGTTTCCTCTAAGATCGTTTTCGTTATGCGAAACCTCGTTAAGGGCGGCAAAAAGCGTCTTTCCGCGCTCTACGGAAGCGCAAGGAGCCGAAGCGAGCTTGTCGCGACGTTTCTGGCGGTTCTGGAACTTTGCAAGGCAAACCGCATAAAACTTTCGGGCGATACTCCGGAAGAAACCGAGATCCAACTGATAAAGGGGCATAAAAAATGAACAAGGAACAAAAAATATCTGCGTTTTTTTCGGTGCTTTTTGCGAGCGGGGAGCCTATAAGTATCGACCGCCTTTGTGAAGTTTTCGATGAAAAGCCCGAAGGGATCGAAACGATAGCGAAAAACCTTAAAAAAAGGCTTGAGGAGCAACCGCTCGGCGTTATGCTTTTGAGCCTTGAAAACACCTATCAACTTGCAACCGACGAGCAATATGCCGAATATATAAAAAAGGCGCTTGATATGAAGAGAAGAACGCCTCTTTCTCCGGCGGCATTCGAGGTTTTGTCGGTCGTAGCATATAACCAGCCCGTTACAAAGTCGTTTGTTGAACAGGTAAGGGGAGTTGACTGTTCGGGCGTTATGACCACCCTCATCGAAAAGGGACTTATCGAGGAAAGGGGAAGGCTCGAACACCCCGGCAGACCCCAGCTGTACGGTACGACAAAGAACTTTCTTCGCACATTCGGCATAAGCGACCTGTCCGAGCTGCCGCAGCTTCCCGATGAGGAGCACAGTGTCAACGATTTAGGCGAGCAGTTAGCCATCGAGGGAACCGAAGCGATCGGTGAAGAAGAATGACGGCGGTTTATATCATCTTAGGTATTCTGATCTTCTTTTTCCTTATTCTGATAATCCCCGTTAAAGTGTCGCTTGCGTTCGAGGACGGAGTCTTTTCGGCTATCGTATATTACGGTTTTATAAGGATTTTCAACTCAAAAAAGCCAAGGAAAGAAAAACCCGAGAAAAAAGCAAAAAAGCAGACGAAAAAACAAGCAAAGAAGCAAGAAAAAGATCAAAAAAAGAAAAAGGAACCTTCGGCATTTTCAAAACTTTTTGCCCATAAAAAAGCAAAACTCGGCTTGACGGGCGCGGTCAAATTTTTCCTTGACCTTTTAAAGGACGCCCTTTCAAAACTTGTCTGGATAGTAAGAAAAATCAAATTCAGGAAATTCAGATTGAATCTTGTCGTTGCGTCGGACGATGCGGCGACGACCGCGATAAACTACGGCTATTTTTGCACCGCGATCTATCCGACCCTTTCGTTCTTAAGCGCCAACACGAACCTGACCTTAAAAGAGGTCGATATTTCGGCGGACTATAACAAGACCGCTATAGATTTTGATCTTTCCGTCAACCTTAAAACAAGGATCATTTATTTCCTTGTTTTAGCGATAAAACTGTTCCGTGAATACAAAAAACTAATAAAGGAAGTAGCAAAAGATGAGTGATAACAAGATAAGCAGCCTTATTGATACCACGATAAGCAATCTTCGTACGGTCGTCGACGCCGACACCATTATCGGAACGCCGCTGACCGTTGAGGGCATAACCCTTATCCCGGTATCAAAGGTATCTTTCGGTATGGCAACCGG
Source organism: Clostridia bacterium (assembly GCA_017615405.1). Lineage (GTDB taxonomy): Bacteria > Bacillota > Clostridia > Oscillospirales > Acutalibacteraceae > UBA737. The sequence continues at coordinate 2,036 of JAGAAE010000170.1, forward strand.
AGGAAGCGATTTCCCGAACAAAGCCAACGCCCAGATATTTGGCGGCGGCGGCGGTGCGGGCGTTTCTATAAACCCGGTCGCTTTTATCGCGATCAAGGACGGCAACGTCAGAATGATGCCTATATATAGTGAAATGACTTCACTTGACAAGGCGATAAATATGGCGCCGGAACTCTTTGACAAGGTGAAGACTCTTTTTAAGAAAGACAAAAACAAGGACGAGAACAAGGAATAAAAACCGTTGCCCTTTTCATAAACTCTTAAAACGGAGGAGTTTTATGAAAAGATTTGCGGTTTTTATCGTTTCGCTTATAACGCTGTCTTTGTCCTTCCCCGTTAAGGCTCAATATATTTCGGCAAAGGCGGCTGTTCTGATCTCAGCCGATACCGGCGAAGTCCTTTATGCGCTTAACAGCGAACAAAGGCTCCCTATGGCAAGCACGACCAAAATAATGACGGCGCTGATTGTCCTCCAAAACGGAGATCTTGACAAAACCGTCACGATAACAAATGAAATGATCGCGGTCGAGGGAACGTCAATGGGGCTTTCATGTGGCGATATTCTTACAAGGAAAGACCTGCTTTGCGGTATGATGCTCGTTTCGGGCAACGACGCCGCGAACGCCCTTGCCGTATCGGTCGGCGGATCATATGATCGGTTTGTCGCGCTGATGAATAAAAAAGCGGCTGAATTAGGGCTTGAAAACACCCATTTTGAAACCCCTTCGGGACTTGACGGAGACAGTCATTATACCTCGGCGTATGATCTTGCCGTGATAACGAAAGAGGCGCTTGCCTTTGATGAATTTGCCTCAATCGTTGCGACCGAGAGTATGTCTGTCAGTTACGGCGACCCGCCCTGCAAACGTTATCTTACCAATCATAATAAACTCGTTAAAATGTATAGTGACGTCAAGGGCGTCAAAACAGGCTTTACCAAAAAATCGGGGCGTTGCCTTGTTTCGGCGGCGGAAAAGGACGGGAAGAGGATCATCGCCGTAACGCTTAACGATCCGAACGACTGGGAGGATCACAGGAAACTGCTCGACCTCGGCTTTTCATCCCTTAAAGTTGAAGATATCCGGGGCTTGACCGTCAGCCTTCCCGTCGTCGGGAGCGATGAAAGAATAAAGGTCGTAACGCCGAAAAAAGAAATTTGCGTTTCCAAGGATAAAACCGTAGGCGAAAGGATCATCGTTCCGGCGTTTTTGTATTTGCCCGTAAGAAAGGGCGACGTCATCGGATATACCGAGTATTATGTCGGTGAAGAAGTGTATTTAAAAGAAAAAATAGTATCGGAGACCGATATTAAGTATAAAAAGGATACTTTCAAAAGCCTTTGGCTTATTTTTTCGGAAATTTTCAGGTGTATAAATGAAGGATAACAAGGAAAGATTGCAGAAATTTCTGTCAGAATGCGGCGTTGCTTCGCGTAGGAAATCCGAAGAACTGATC
>JAGAAE010000003.1 GCA_017615405.1 Clostridia bacterium
AAAAAGTCAATCATTATTTTTTTATTTTGTCCTTGTTTTGACATTTTTGGAGTTTTGACCGTTTTTGTTCTTCAAAAGGCGGTTTTTATGTATATTTTCGCTCTTTATAAGGGTCGGTCACGCAATTATTTCTTGACAATAAGGTATAAAACAATATATACTGTAAATACAAACAGTTGTAATATCGTGAGGGTTTTTCTTAATGAGAATTCTTATAAAAATGCGAAAGACGATAATGCTTATCGTAAAATGCCTTATCGTTCTTGCGCTCACGACAAGTTTTGTTGCAACCTGGAATGAAAACTACGTAACCTCCCTTTTCAGTAACAAGGGTAACTATCTGGTCGTTTTTTCGATTGTTTTCGTTTTTTCGGTCTTTTCGTCGCTCTACGGCGCTTTTCGTATAGGGATATACCGCATCCATGAGATAATTTACAGTTTTTCCTTAGCGGCGATCATAACCGATATAATAATGTATTTTGAACTGAGCCTTATAGCGCGTGAACTCGCGGCTGTAAAGCCGATGATGGTTTACGTTATTTTTCAGGTCATAATAATCGTTATATGCTCCTTTGCCGCAAATACGATCTATTTTCGTCTCCACCCGGCAAGGCGCATAATCGCCGTCTTCAACGATGATGCAAAGGGATTTGATTTCATCAAAAAGATGGCTGTTTTTGCAGATCGGTTCAAGATCGAAAGCGGTCTCAACGTCGAGCATACCGACATGGACGTCATAAAACGTAAGATAGATAAATACGATGCCGTTGCGATCTGCGATATCGACAAGCAAAAGCAAAAAGAGATAATGACCTATTGCTATACCAATCAGAAGAGAACCTATCTCCTCCCCGATATCACCGATATAGTTCTTAATAACGGATATGAGATCCAGATCGGTGATACGCCGGTTATTATGAGTCGAAACCAGGGGCTTACCCTTGAGCAGGCGTTCATAAAGCGGCTGGGTGATCTGCTCCTTTCGATAGTCGGGATACTCATAACGAGTCCGATCATGCTTATCTGCGCGATAGCGATCAAATTGGATGACGGCGGTCCGATCTTCTTCAAGCAAAACCGTATCACGAGAAACGGCAAGATATTCAATATCATAAAATTCCGCTCTATGGTGACCGATGCCGACAAGGACGGCGCAAAAAAGGCGGAAAATGATGATTTGCGTATAACCAGGGTCGGAAAGGTGATCCGTTCCTGCCGCGTCGACGAACTGCCCCAACTTTTTAACGTTCTGAAGGGCGAGATGTCGATAGTGGGGCCGCGTCCCGAACGTATTGAAAACGTTTATGAATATACCAACGCCTATCCCGAATTCGATCTTCGTCACAGGGTCAAGGCGGGACTTACCGGTTTTGCGCAGCTTTACGGGAAGTATAACACCTCTCCCGAAGACAAATTGAATATGGATCTTACCTATATCGAAACCTATTCTTTGCTTAAGGATCTGAAACTTATCATTCTGACCTTCAAGGTCCTGTTTATGAAGGAAAGCACCGAAGGTTTTGACAAGAGCGCAAACGAGACGGTTGAAAAACCTGATATTAAAAGAAACACTGAGGATGATGAAAATGCCATTTGATGCAACGCTTGTCGTTATGGCGGCGGGAATGGGAAGCAGATTCGGAGGGCTGAAACAGATCGAGCCTATCGGGCCCGGAGGGGAAGCGCTCCTTGACTTCTCGGTCTACGACGCCAAAAAGGCGGGCTTTAACAGGGTCGTTTTTATAATAAAAAAGGCGATCGAAAAAGACTTTAAGGAAACGGTCGGAAAACGCATTGAAAAGATGATGGACGTCGACTACGTTTTCCAAGAGACCGATATGCTGCCCGAAGGCTTTACCTGCCCCGAAGGCAGAGAAAAGCCCTGGGGAACGGGGCACGCGATATACTGCTGCAAGGACGTCGTCAAGACTCCCTTTGCCGTTATCAATGCCGATGATTACTATGGCGCCGGCGCGTATGAGAGCATATATAACTGCCTCAAAAAGCAAACGGGCGATTACTGTATGGTCGGTTTTCGACTTAAAAACACCCTGACCGAAAACGGTTCGGTCTCAAGGGGCGTCTGCGAGATCGAAAACGGTAAACTTATAAAAATAACCGAAAGAACAAAAATCGTCGACTGCAAATATACGGAAGACGGCGAAACCTGGATCCCCCTTTCGCCCGAAACGATCGTTTCGATGAATATGTGGGGATTTACTCCCGATCTGTTTGATCACATTGAGGAGCTTCTTGCAGAGTTTTTAAAGGAAAAGATAGACGTTCCGAAATCCGAATTTTATCTTCCGTCGGTCGTTTCCACCCTTATGGAACGAGGGCAAAAACAGGTCGAAGTCTTAAAGAGTGAAGACAACTGGTACGGCGTGACCTACAAGGAAGATAAAGACAGCGTTATAAAAGCACTTGCCGAAAAGATCCGGCAGGGTGAATATAAATTTTAAGGAGAGTTTATTATGAATAACAATCAAAAGGTACTGATAGCCATTATTTCAGGGTCGGTCGTTGTGCTGGTCGCCGCCATCATTCTGCTTTTGAAATTGGGAGTTATTGATTTCAGCGGCTCGAATAAGGATGAAACGTCAAAAACGACTACCTCGCAGGCGGCTGACAAAACTAAAAATTCCGGCAAGACGGAAGACGCCGACGGTAAAGATACCTCGTCGGACAGCGGCTCTAACGCAGCGACCGTAGATACGGGCAAAAAGACGGTCGACGTAGAAAACGTCGTAGCATCAACCTCTTCGGACGAGGTCGTTATTCCGATATATGCCACGAAAAATCCGGGCTTCATAGCCGCAAGATTATTTATAACGTTTGATACCAATGCATTTTCCTTTGCCGATTGTGAAGGCGGAGATATTTGCGAATCCATGGCGGGTGAATTTTCCAATGGGAAACTGACGGTTGTTGCTCAAACCGACGGCGATCCCGAATCACTCAAATGCGTTTCGGGCGCCGGCGTGATCGGAAAGATAATTCTTAAACCCAAAAAGGATGCAAAACCGGGAGAATATACCATAAATATCAGTGAAGATTCTGAATTTGCGAATCTCGGAGACAAGCTTATACCGAAAGGCGATATAAAGGTTGAGGCAGGAAAGGTTATCCTCAAATAATCGTTTTAAGGCGCTTAAAACCGCAAGGCTGAAACGTATGTTTCGGATCTTGCGGTTTTTCTTTTTCGCATATGTTATATATTCGTTCTAAGAGACATATCATTTTATAAAAAGGCAATTTATCTTTGTTTTTTGTCAAAGAAAGATATGGTGATAAAAATGAGCGAATTCTATCCCGAGGGATATTTTAAGCAAAGAAATACCGTTTCGAGTAAACTCTTGAACGTTTCGGCGCTCGTAAAGGCGAGGGAGGATAAAAAGATACTTGAAGCCCCTGTTATAATGTGCGACAGCGAGCATAATATGACGGTCGATTTAGGAGGGATAAGGGGCATTATTCCCCGCGATGAGGGTGCTATCGGTATCAAAGAGGGCGTCACAAAGGATATCGCGCTTATTTCCCGAGTCGGCAAGACGGTATGCTTTACCGTCAGCGATGTCCTGACCAAAGAGGACGGCAGATTTTACGCCGTTCTTTCAAGAAAAAACGCCCAGCAGGCGTGTTTGGAGCAGTATATAAGCAAACTGACGGTCGGGGATATCATAAACGCAAAGGTCACCCATCTTGAAAACTTCGGTGCATTTTGCGATATCGGGTGCGGCAATATCGCATTGCTTCCGATCGACCGTATCTCGGTGTCGCGGATAACACATCCGTCCGACAGGTTTTTCGTCGGTCAGAATATAAGGGCGATAATAAGCCGCATAGAGGAAAACGGACGGATAACGCTAAGCCATAAAGAACTTCTCGGAACGTGGGAGGAAAACGTGGCGCTTTTTTCGGTCGGCGAAACGGTCACCGGGATCATAAGAAGCATCGAAGATTACGGCGTTTTCGTCGAACTCGCGCCCAATCTTGCGGGTCTTGCCGAACCGAGGGAAGGCATAAGCGTAGGGCAATATACCGGCGTTTACATAAAAAATATCATCCCGGAAAAAATGAAGGTGAAGTTGATCATAATCGATACCTTTGAAAGCGGCGGAACAAGAGAAACGACCTATTTTTATAAGGGCGACAGAATAGAGGAATTCCATTATTCGCCCGAGTATTGCGAGAAACAGATAACGTCGTATTTTTATTGATACAAAACCTAAGGTAAAAAGATAATTGTTATAATGAGGCAGTATTGATATGCGGTAAGCCGGATATCAATACTGCCTTAACGCTTGATATCCGACGTCTGAAATCTGACATCTGATTTGACATCATTTGCCGGATTATGTATAATTGTTTTATGAAAATCGGAAATCTTGAAATCAACGGTTATGCCGCTCTTGCTCCCATGGCGGGTGTTGCCGACAGGGCGATGAGGGAAATATGTGTAAACTTTGGCGCCGCATACACGGTCGGTGAGCTTGTCAGCGCAAAGGGACTGTCGTTAGGCGATAAAAAGTCGCTTGAATTTCTATACCGTCCCGACGTTGCCGCACCATTCGGCATCCAGCTTTTCGGGTGCGATCCCGACATTATGGCAAAAGCCGCAGAAATATCCCTCGGGTGTAAACCCGATTTTATCGATATCAATATGGGTTGTCCGGCTCCGAAGGTCGCTGGAAACGGCGGCGGAAGCAGTCTTATGAAGGATATTCCGCTTGCCGAAAGCATAGTTAAGGCGGTCGTAAAGGCTTCAACCGTCCCCGTTACGGTCAAAATGCGAACAGGTATAGACGAAAACTCGGTAAATGCCCCGGAACTTGCGAAGGCGGTCGAGGCGGCGGGAGCCACGGCTATAACCGTCCATGGCAGAACAAAGGCGCAGATGTATGCGCCGCCGATAGATTTTGAAACGATAAGAAAGGTCAAAGAGTCGGTCGCTGTCCCGGTTATCGCCAACGGTGATATAACAAACGGTGAAACGGCGCTCGAAATGTATCAAAAAACCGGTTGTGATTTCGTTATGGTGGGCAGAGCCGCCCGCGGAAATCCCTTTGTTTTTGAAGAGATAAACGCATTCTTTAAGGGTGAAGAATACCGCGAAAAGACCCTTGAAGAAAAACTCGGCGTTTTGACGGAACAGGTAAAGCTGATGCAGAAGTATCGCAGCGAAAAGGTGGCGATGCTCGAAGCGAGGAAGCACGCGGCGTGGTATCTTTCGGGGATAAGGGGCGCGGCGGCGCTGAGACGTGAGTGCGGCGGAATAAAAACCCTTGAAGACCTTGAATATTTATGCAAAAAAGCACTTGAACAAAACGAATAAATATGGTAAAATAAACTATAATTGCGGAAAGGAGGAGTACAGATGATTATAATAGGTGCTATTATGATGGTAGTCGGCGTTGCTTTGGCGATTTACGGCAATTCTCTTAACAATGACGTCGGAAGCCAGCTTCAAAGCGTTTTGGAAAGCGGAAAGACAAATCCCGGTAACACCTTTTTGTATATAGGTATTGCTCTCGGAGTTGTCGGTTTGATCCTTTTGATCGCAGGTCTCGTAAAGAAGTCGAAATAAGGATAGGTTTTCAATAAACAACAGATTGCAGTCAATTTATTCTGGAAATTGACTGCAAATGTTTTGTATCAATAAGGTTTATGACCCGAAAAGGGATTATTATATAAAATAAGGAAGATATTTATGTCCGGACATTCAAAATGGAACAATATTAAAAGAAAAAAAGAAAAAACCGATGCCGCCAAGGCAAAGATTTTTACGAAGATGGGAAGAGAGATCGCCGTTATCGTTAAGCAGGGCGGTCCGAATCCTTTGGAAAACAGCCGTTTGAAGGACGCCATAGCCAAGGCAAAGGCGGCGAACGTTCCAAACGACAACATCGAAAGAATAATCAAAAAAGCGGCGGGCGAATCCGGCGGAGCCGACTACGAAGAACTCGTTTATGAGGGTTACGGTCCGAACGGTATTGCGGTTTTGGTCGAGACCCTTACCGACAACCGCAACAGGACTGCCGGCGATATCCGGCACTATTTTGACAAATGCGGCGGCAACCTCGGTCAGTCGGGATCGGTTATGTTTATGTTTGATCGCAAGGGCATTATCGAGATCGAAGCCGAAGGTTTGAACGAAGACGACGTTATGGAAGCGGCACTTGAAGCCGGCGCCGAGGACTTTGATTTCGACGGCGATATTTTTGAAATATCAACAGCGCCGAACGAACTCGGAACGGTACGCGACGCTTTGGAAGAAAAAGGATATTCCTTTGTTTCCGCCGAGGTTCAGTACATTCCCCAAACGACCACCGTCATTGAGGACAGCGAAGCGGCGGAAAAGATGGAAAAACTTATCGACCTTCTTGAAGAGAACGATGACGTTCAGAACATCTGGCATAACTGGGAGATGCCTGAAGAGTGATCTTTTAACAAAAAATGGGTGTGCTCTCCAAGAGCGCACCCATAGATTTTAATCAAATATGTAAGAATACTTACGGCTCTGAGCGAGCGAAACGTAATCGTTACCCGAAATGATAACGTGATCTATAACGCGGATATTGAGCCTTGCCAGAGTATTGACTAAACTTTCGGTCGCGGCTATATCATCGGCGCTCGGAAGAGCATAATTTTTCGGATGGTTATGGGCGATAATTATGCTTTGTGCGTTTTTGTCGAGAACGAATTTGACGATCTCCCTTGTCGAAACGCCGACCTCGCAAAAGTCGCCTTCGCCCAAAAACCTAAAATCGATCACCTTGCCGATCTGATTCAGAAGCAGAACGCCTATCCGTTCCTTTTCAAGCCCGAAAAACTGTTTGAGGATATATTGTTCGATGTGTTCTCTGTCTGAATACTCAAAAAGCGATCTGCTCTTTTGGAGTTCATATTTTCTGGCGATCGGGATGATGAGTTTAAGAAGGGTCGCGGTGTTATCCGAAATTCCCTTAACGCTTTTGATCTCTTCAACAGGTGCTTCCAAAACCCCCGAAAGGGAGCCGAACTTGTTGATAAGCTCATGCGCTATCGGATTTGTGTCTTTTTGCGGAATACTGAAAAACAGCAATATTTCAAGCCATTTATAATCCGGGGTATCATCGCTGAAAGTGCCGTTTAAAAACTCCCTTTTAAGGCGACCGCGATGACCCTCATGGATATTATCCGACATTATTTTCACCTCGATATTGATTATACACGAATAATGCATGAATTTCAAGAAGGAGAGAACGATGAAAAGTGTGACCGTTTCAAAAAACGACGCCGGGCGGCGGTTTGATAAATTCATTCTGTCGCTTTGCCCGACTCTTCCGCCCTCCCTTCTCTATAAGTATATAAGGACGAAAC
>JAGAAE010000171.1 GCA_017615405.1 Clostridia bacterium
CCGATATCGCAAAGTGACAAGTGCTCAAATTCGACCCCTCTTTCGGGGTAGGTCAGCGCATATTGGATTGGTATCTTCATATCGGGTGTCCCGAGCTGGGCGATCACCGCACCGTCGGACAGTTCGACCGCCGAATGTAGGACGCTCTGCCTATGCACCACGACCTCAATATCAGAGGGTGCAACACCGAAAAGATGAACCGCCTCGATGACCTCAAGTCCCTTGTTCATAAGGGTCGCCGAGTCAACGGTGATCTTTTTGCCCATAGACCAGTTCGGGTGTTTAAGGGCGTCTTTTACCGTGACGGATTTCAGCTCGTCACGGGTTTTTCCGAAAAACGGTCCGCCCGACGCCGTAAGTATTATCTTTTTAAGGCTGCCCTCAGGGGCGCCCTGAAGCGACTGAAATATTGCCGAATGTTCGCTGTCGACCGGGAGAAGTTTTACCCCTTTTTCGGCGATCATTTTCTTGACTATCTCGCCGCCCGTTACAAGGGTCTCCTTGTTGGCAAGCGCGATATCCTTTCCGGCATCTATCGCCGCAAGGGTGCTTTCAAGCCCGGCAATACCGACGATGGCGCAAAGAACGATATCCCCTCTGCCGGAAGCGACTGCGTTTACGCCCTCTTTCCCGGATAGCACACGGATATCGGTGTCTTTAAGGGCGATTTTAAGTTTTTCCGCCGCCGCCTCGTCATAAAGCGCAACGGTCAAGGGCTTAAACTCCCTTGCCTGACGTTCGAGAAGTTCCGCGTTGCTTCCCGCGGCAAGCCCCGTCACCTTTATTCCGAGTTTTCGGGCGACCTCCAGACTCTGCGTTCCAATTGACCCGGTCGAGCCGAGAACGGTTAGTTCCTTCATCAAATTACCCCTGAAATCATAAACATATACAAAACCGGCGCGATAAGGAGCATACTGTCAAAACGGTCGAGTATACCGCCGTGACCCGGGATAAGATTGCCATAGTCCTTGATCCCGGCGCGCCTTTTTATGATGGAGGCGAAAAGATCGCCTATCATTCCGATAATACAAAGCGGTATCGTGATCCCGAGGGTCACGACAAGGTTGCCCATATTGCCGTAACAGGCGGCAAGGATAAGCGATACGACAAGGCTCGCGGCGATACCGCCGAGCGATCCTTCGACCGTCTTTTTCGGGCTTATTTCGGGGCAGAGTTTATGCTTGCCGAAGAAACTTCCGATAAAATACGCGCCCGTGTCGCAGATCGACGCGAAATTGATAAGCAGCAATAAATAGTATATTCCCGGATAGAATGAAATAATACCGCCGAGATATGAAAAAGCATAGGACAAAACGAACGGAAATGCGGTAAATCCGAGAATACGCTCAAGCGTAAAATCCTTCTGTTTATAAAGGGTGACAGAAACCGCGACAACGACGTATAAAACGCTCAGATACAGCGGCGAGCGATCAAGAAGATCGGCAAATCTTCCCTTGTAGGACGCAAAAATGCTTTTATCGAGCAAAAGCGTCATCAAAACGCCGTAAACGGAGGGCATCAGGCAAACGCCTATTCCCTTTATCCCGAGAGCGTTGTGGATAAGTTCGTAAATCGCGAGCGCCGTCAGGACGGCGATAAAAGCGGTTATGACTGCCGGCGCCCAAAGTTTTCCGACAACTATCGCCGAAACCACTATTGCTATCATAACGGCAGCTGAAATTATTCTTGTTTTCATAACGTTTTCCCTTCTTTAAACGCCGCCGTATCTGCGGTTTCGCTTGTTATAGTCCTCTATCGCCATATCGAGGTGTTTCGGCTTGAAATCGGGCCAGAGGATATTCGAAAACCAATACTCCGAATATGCCGCCTGCCATATAAGGTAGTTTGAAAGGCGGTATTCGCCACTCGGTCTTATGATAAAATCCGGGTCGGGCATACCCGCGGTGTAGAGATTTTCGCTTATGGTCTCTTCGGTCACGTCTTCGGGTCGTATTCCCTTTGCGATGATCTTTTGCACCGCCTTAACTATCTCGTCGCGACCGCCGTAATTAAGGGCGATGTTAAGGTGCATACCGGTAGCGTTTTCGCTTTCCTTTTCGGCGTCGGCGATAAGGATCTTTATATCCTCGTCAAGCGCCGAAATATCGCCGATGAATTTGACCTTTATGTTCTCGTCCTTGAAGTTTTTGGCGTCCTTTAAATAGTCCCTTAAAATGTTCATTATATTTTTGACCTCTTCGGGGGGACGCTTCCAGTTTTCGGTCGAAAAGGCATAGACCGTCATATATTTTAGTCCTATTTTGTTGCCGTATCTCGCGATCGTTTTGAAGTTTTTGGAGCCTGCGGCGTGACCCGCCGTTCGGGGGAGCGAGCGCCTTTTTGCCCAGCGCCCGTTGCCGTCCATTATTATCGCGATATGCTCGGGCAGGCGGTCAAAATGCTTTTCTTTTTTAAAAAAAGCCAAAGTTATCACCTTGTCTTATGATTTTCGGATTTTTCGAAAACATAAGCGCACGATGTGCGCTTTATGTTCTTAAATATTAAAAACGAATTAAGAATGAACAATGAATAATTATTGTGTCATATTGGCTTACTGTTGATAAGCCGTTATGAAAGGCTTATATCTCCATTATTTCCTTTTCTTTGAGGGCTTGGAGATCGTCGGCTTCCTTGCAGAATTTATCGGTAAGATTCTGGATCTTCTTCTCTCCGTCCTTTTCGTCGTCCTCGGTTATATCGTTGTTCTTTTTGAGACCCTTGAGTTTGTCGAGGGCGTCCCTTCTGATGTTGCGGATGGCGACCTTCGCTTCCTCGGCGGTCTTCTTGACCTCCTTGACGATCTCTTTTCTGCGTTCCTCGGTGAGGGGCGGGAAATTGAGACGGATGACCTTACCGTCGTTCTGCGGATTTATGCCGATATCCGAGGTAAGGATCGCCTTTTCAATATCCTTGACGGTCGAAGTGTCCCAGGGCTGGATAACGAGCATTCTCGCTTCGGGCACCGAAACCGCCGCCATCTGCTGGATCGGGGTCGGAGCGCCATAGTAATCGACCATTATACGGTCAAGGATCGAAACGTTAGCTCTTCCGGCTCTGATCGCCTTATAGTCTCTTTCAAGCGACGAAATGGTTTTTCCCATCTTTTCTTCGGTAACGTTAAGTAACTCTTTCATAGGTTTTCCCTCCTGTTTATTTTACAAGCGTGCCGACAGGCTCGCCCTTAACGGCTCTTATGATGTTGTCCGGGTCTTCAAGATTGAAGACGAGAATATTAATATTGTTTTCCATACAAAGCGACGCTGCGGTGGCATCCATAACGTGGAGCTGCTTTTGAAGGATCTCGTTATGGGAAAGGTTGTCGAATTTGACCGCGTCGGGGTTTTTGTTCGGGTCGCAGTCATAAACGCCGTCAACGTTGGTCGCCTTGAATATAACGTTTGCACCTATCTCGGCGGCGCGAAGAGCAGCGGCGGTATCGGTCGAGAAGAAGGGGTTGCCCGTTCCGCACCCGAATATGACGACCCTGCCCTTTTCAAGATGACGGATCGCCTTGCTCCTGATATAAGGCTCGGCGACCTGGCGCATTTCGATCGCGGTCTGCACCCTTGCGGTAACGCCCAACTGCTCGAGCGCGTCACAAAGAGCAAGCGAATTTATCGTCGTTGCAAGCATTCCCATATGGTCGGCTCTCGTCCTGTCCATATCGCCGCTTGAACGTCCTCTCCAGAAGTTTCCTCCGCCGACTACGATGGCTATCTGAGCGCCCAGCTCGGTCGCCTCTTTGATGCGCGTGCAAATGTCGATGACCTTATCAAAATCGATTCCGGTCCCTTTTTCTCCTGCGAGCACCTCGCCCGAAAGTTTAAGTAATATTCTTTTATAGACGCTTTCCATTTTTTCGACCCCGATATCTATTTTTGATTATATATATTTTACAATATATCTATACCGTTGTCAATAAAATAAAAACGGCATAGCCGGATTAACGACTACGCCGTAATATGAATATATACTATTCTCTTACCAGTGAAATGGGGAACAGACTATCCGGGAACTCATATGAGGCACTTTCCCACTCTGTTATCTCAATTTCGTTCTTATCGATTACTTTGCAGACCATATATTCGTCGGGGTCTTCAAGATCATCTTCATCCTGGGCAAAAGAAATCTTCTTTCCGTCGATCTTGTAAACAGATTCAAATTGATATGCTGAAAGTGCAGAAACCATCATATCCAATGCGGAAGAAAGCTGATCAAGAGCCTCTTCGCCGGGCTCTTCGCCGTTTACTTTTTTATAGTATTCTACCACTGCAGTTTCTATGTCTTTCCTTATCTTTTCCGTATCAACGGTCATTTTTGCTTCTCCGTCATCAAATTCATAATGATATTCTATTTCAATGTCAGCATACATTTCTTTGACACTTTCATCCGTTCCTTCGGGAAGGATATCTGCCACAGGCAACTTGAATTTCCAGTTTCCCTCAATAATATTCTTAAGGTTCACGGTCTGAGAGGTTGACTCCTTTTTGGAGTCGGTGTCGTCTTCCTTACCGCCGCAGGCAGCCATAAATACAGAGCCTAACGCGATAACAAGAACAAGTAAAAGCGCGAGTTTTCTTTTCATTTGTTTTTCCTCCTTAAAATCGGTTGTTTTAACAACAAGACAAGTATAACATACGGTCCGGAAAATGTCAACAATCAGCATATCGAATAAAATGCGGCGATAATCCTTGAAATTTGCCCGATATTGTGTTAGACTGTTCTAAAGAATAAAAAAGGAGTGTTTTTATGCCTAACTTTTATCCTCAGGATATCCGTACAGGTATACCCGCGCCGGGGTTTTCCAATCGGGTCGATCACCCCGATATTTTAGCCGCCGTCAAGAAAAACCGCAAAATTGCGACGATATTCGCCTTCGTTTTCGTTCCGATCCCCTTTATCGGTTTTTTGATCTACGGATTTATGAATGAAGATTTTGATATATCAAACGCCGCTTTATACGGCGGTATTATTTCTGCAGTATTCCTGCTTTTTGCGCTTTACGGTTTTATAAAAGAGCGTGCCAAAAACACCTATGAAGCGACCGTTATAAAGAAAAAGACCCGCCAACGCTCGCGCGACAACGATTCAAACGGAGATTATTATACCGAATATATAACGGTCGTCAAAACTACCGAGGGCAAGAAAAAGAAGATCGTAGAGCAAGAAGGCTCGCGGATCATCGCCTATAATTATCTCAACGAAGGCGACCGCTTTAAATATCATCCTCAATTCAGCTTTCCCTATGAACTTTACGATAAATCAAAGGCTCCGTATATCGCCTGCGTGGGTTGCGGAACACAAAACGCCGTCGAAGACGACAAATGTAAAAAATGCGGACTTCCGCTTTTAAAATAATAAATCAAAGGATGAAAAATTTATGAAAACAATTCTATTTCAGGGTGACTCGATAACCGATTGCAGTCGAAGCCGCGACAATTCAAAGAGCATGGGGCTCGGCTACCCGAACCTTATCAAGGCAAAACTCGGATTTGACGAGCCCTATTCATACGAATTTTTAAACCGCGGTGTCAGCGGCAACAGAGTCGTCGACGTTTATGCGAGGATCAAGGCGGATATATTAAACCTTCGCCCCGATTATATGAGCATTCTTATCGGTGTCAACGATATCTGGCACGAGGTTTCGTGGAACAACGGCGTAAGCCCCGATAAGTATGAAAAGATCTACTGTATGCTAATCGAAGAGATCAAGGCGGAGCTTCCCGACCTTAAAATTATGATTTTGGAACCGTTCTGCCTTAAAGGCAGCGCTACGGAGGATACAGAGGAACAGCCCGATAAATGGAACACATTTAACGGTGGCGTCAGAGAGGTCGCCAAAAGGGCGAGGGCGGTAGCAGAAAAATACGGGCTCCCCTTTGTTCCGCTTCAGGATAAGTTCGACGAGGTCTCGAAGAATAAGGACACGTCATATTGGCTTATGGACGGCGTTCACCCCGAGGCGCCGGGTCACGAGCTTATCGCAAGAGCATGGCTGAAAGCCTTTGAAAAAATGAAATAAAAAATCTCCGGCACGGTCTTGATTGACCGTGCCGGTGTTTATTTCGAGAATTTTATTCAAGTTCAAACGCGCCGGTATAGAGTTGATAATAGGTTCCCTTCTGGGCTATAAGATCGGCGTGGGTCCCGCGCTCGATTATCTCGCCCTTGCTCAAAACCATTATTACGTCGGCGTTCTTGACGGTCGAAAGGCGGTGGGCGATAACAAAGACCGTTCTGCCCTCCATCAGTTTATCCATACCGCGCTGGACTATCGCCTCGGTCCTGGTATCAATCGAAGAAGTTGCCTCGTCGAGTATCATAACCGGGGGATTGGCGACGGCGGCACGGGCGATGGAAATAAGCTGCCTTTGTCCCTGCGAGAGGTTGGTGCCGTTGTTTGTAAGCATCGTGTTATAGCCGTCGGGAAGTCTCTTTATAAATCCGTCGGCGCCGACAAGTTTTGCCGCCTCGATACACTCGTCGTCGGTTGCATCGAGCTTGCCGTAACGGATATTATCCATAACGGTTCCGGTGAACAGATTGGTTTCCTGCAAAACTATGCCGAGCGATGAGCGAAGGTCGGATTTCTTTATCTTATTGATATTTATTCCGTCATACCTTATCTTGCCGTCCTCGATATCGTAAAAGCGGTTAATTAAATTAGTAATGGTGGTCTTTCCCGCACCGGTAGCGCCGACAAAGGCGACCTTCTGACCGGGCTTTGCATAAACCGAAATGTTTTTGAGCACCTGCTTGCCCTCAACGTAGGAAAAGTCGACGTCGGACAAAACGATATCCCCCGCAAGCGGCGTATAGGTGACGGTACCGTCGCCGTGCGGGTGCTTCCACGCCCATTTTCCGGTCTGATTCTCACACTCGGTCAGCTCACCGTTTTTATATTCGGCGTTGACAAGCGTAACGTAGCCGTTATCCTCCTCGGGCTTGCCGTCCATAAGCTCAAATATCCTCTCGGCTCCGGCAAGCGCCATTGCGACGGCGTTTATCTGCTGGGAGACCTGATTTAAGTTACCCGTAAACTGCTTTGTCATATTAAGGAAAGAGATGATTATCGAGACCGA
>JAGAAE010000172.1 GCA_017615405.1 Clostridia bacterium
ATATCGCCCTTTTTCCAAAAGCGGTTGTCATGTATAAACAGCATCCTCATATCGTCGATCCTCCATAATGCGGTAGGTGTAAGCCAGCATAAACAGCAGCCAGAAAAGGGGTTGCCGCTGGTTAAGAAGCGTAATGCTTTCGACTGCCAAGGCGGCAAAAACGGGTATAAAATAAAGGGAAGTTCTTCTGATGTTTGCCCAGATCCAGTATAAAAACAGGAAGGTGGGGATTATTCCGTAGCAAAAAAGGATGCTTAAAAGGGTCGAGTGTATTTCCCCGGAACTGTGCGCCTGCCAGAAGCGTTCAAAATACCCCTGACCGGCACCGAGGATGTTATATTGAGGGTATATGTAAAGCTTATCGATATTTCTTTCCTGCCAGATGGAATTTCCTGCGATCTCCGAACCCGTCGTTGAGGTCGAAAGCGTCTCCTTTTCAAGAACGCGGGAGAATATCTCACTCTTTTCGACGAAAGCGTTGATTTGCCGGCTGAAAATAAGCGATACGATGAAAACGATCACTACGCCGAGCAGGGCAAGAAGCAGCTTTCTTTTTCGCTCGGGATTAATCTCGAACAAGGGAGAGGCCAGAAGCGTCAAAACGTAAAGGACAAAGAACACCATAAAAGCAAGAAGCATGCCGGTTGAAGCGGTCAAATAGAGGATAAAAACAAAGGCTCCGTAGTCGATAAGGCTTACACGACACTTGATATCGTAGATCTTTTCAATGATATACATTACCATCAAAACGCAAAAGCAGTAGAACGCCAGCTGGTTGGGGTCGTTAAAGGAGCCTAAATAACGGTCGGTTACACCGTTTTCATCGACATAGTATTTTCCGAGTTTCAGAAAATAGATCAGTATTTGCAGATAAAGACAGATTCTGCAGGTCCAGAACAAACGGCGCAAAAAAGACTTATCAAGCAACAAACGTCTCGCAACCAGAACAAGCGCGAGATTGAAAATATAGTAAAGGGTCGAGAGTACAAATTCCGATTCGCGATAAAGCGAAAAATATACGAAGTTGACTATAAAAACGAACATTACGAAGACGATCAGGATATAATCAAACTTTGAATGGATCAGGACGTCACTCCCGCTGTAATACAGGAAAACCAGGAAACAAGCGACAAAGATGAAGTCGCCCGGTTGAAAGCTGCCGGACTCGAAAACGTAGAACGGTTTTACGAAAATGTAAAGCAAAAACAGGTATTGGAGGAGTTTAGGAGCGCGATGTTCCGTCAGGGATCCCGGTGCGTGCAGTTGCGGTTGGTTGATCAATCTTCTTTTTCACTCCCATTACGGATGTCGCTTTTGCGACAACGTTTTTTCTTTCAAAGTTTTTAACGATGTGCTCCCTCGATCTTTGTCCCATTTGTCTTTGCTCATCCAAAGAGAGCGCCAGAAACTTGTCGAGGGCTTTTTCTATTGCGGCAGAGTCCTTGACCTTGAACAGGTATCCGTTCACGCCGTCTTCAACCGCTTCGCGGCAACCGGCGATATCGGAAACGATAAGCGGACGAGCAAGGGCGCCCGCCTCCAGAAGGACGTTTGCCATACCTTCGTGATAGGAAGGCAGTATAAGGCAGTTTGATGCGGCGATATAATCCTTGACGTTGGTCTGATAGCCGTGATAAACGACGTTGTCAAGGGCGAGAAATTTTTCAAACGACGCTTTGTATTCATCCTCAAAGTCGCCCAAAAACTCAAAGTCTGCCGCGATATGATTCTCGGAAAACTTCTTTATTACGGGATAGAGGTCTTCTATACCCTTTTCCTCCATAAGCCGCCCGATATAAAGGAATTTTACGATATGGTTTTCGGGGAACGGGGCGGGCTCAAACTCGGCGGTGTTTATTCCGGCACCGCTGAAAACGTGGGTCCTTTCGGGTTTGCAGAGCCGCGACTTTACAAAGGTGTCGCGATCCTCCGAGTTTTCAAAGAAGACGCCTGCCGCGTGCCTTGAAGACGGTTTATACAAAAGTTTGATTATGGTCTTTATAAGTCCCCCGTTGTAGAATGCGGAGCCGGTCCCGGTCACATTTATATAATAAGGGATCTTTTTCTTTTTCATTGCCATTCCGCCGTATATATTTGGCTTTATCGAGTAGGTAACGGCAAAATCATATTTGACCTTTGTCATGGATTTGTATTTTTTCAAAAGTTTCAGATCGGCAAACGGGTTTGTGCTCCTTCGGTCAAACGAAACGTCAAAAACGTTAAGCCCCATTTCGCGAAGGGTGTCGCAGTAGAGGTCTTCGGGGATAAAAACGTCGATGGCGTAGCCGTTTTTAAGGATCTCTTCGAGCAGTTCTTTTCTTGTAAGGATAAGGCTTCGGGCATCCTCCGCAATTATAAGAACGCGGTTTGCATCCTTTGAAACGGTTGAAGAATCCTCTTTTATGAAAACCGAGAAGAAGGTCTTGAACATTATACCGACGTCATGAAAGAAACCGAATTTGCGGATCGCTTCAAGGTTATACTTCATCTTGTCGGGCAGGATCTTGTTTATGTAAACGTCGTCGACGTCGTCGGCATCTGAGATAAGGGAATTCTCGTCCTTATACATAATGCTCGCAAGGGAGGTTATCCCGGCGGGTAAAAGCAGGGTCGCCAGCATTTCGTCGGTATATGCGTCGACGTATTTAGGGACTTCCGGGCGCGTTCCGACAAAGGACATATCACCCTTTAAGACGTTGAAAAGCTGGGGAACTTCGTCAAGATGAAGTTTTCTTAAAAATCTGCCGACCCTTGTAATGCGGTTGTCACCGTCGACCGTTATCTGAGCGCCCAAGCGTTCGGCGTCGGAGACCATCGTCCTGAATTTATAGATGTAAAAGTGTCGGTCGTAGGTCGTGACCCGTTCCTGCCTGAAGAAAACGCCGCCCCTTGAATCTATGACGATGGCAAGAGAAACGAGCAGGATCAGCGGAGACAAAAGGAGCAAAAAAACCAAAGCCACCGAAAAATCGAATATCCTTTTGAAAACAAGTCCGACTTTTCGCCTGCTTAAAATGTCATAATACTCTCTGACGCTCTCATTTTGCATTTTTTCGGGCAATTTTTCAAATGCCTGCATAGTCTCACTCCGAAAAAGAGAAGGTTAAACCACTTCGTCAAAAACTTCCTTAAAGGTGTTGATGACCTGATCCTGATCCTCAAAAGACAGGGTCGAATATAACGGGAAGGTTATTTCGTTCTCATACATCTTATATGCATTAGGATAATCGGCTATCGACAATCCGAGGTCTTTGTAAGCGGTAAGCAACGGCAAAGGCTTATAATGAACGTTTAGCGTAATGCCTCTTTCCGCGCATTTTATGATTATTTCGTTTCGCTGTTCAATGGTTATCGGGAATCTCGCGAGGTATAAATGGCAGTTGCTTTCGCTATGCTCGTCAAAGTGAACGATTTTTCCCGAAAGCAGACCCGACAACGCCTCGTCGTAACGTTCGACGAGTTTTTTGCGGTGGGCGAGCATTTTGTCGTATCTTCTGAGTTGAGCGACGCCCAGAGCCGCCTGGATATCGGTCATATTGCACTTATAGCCGGGGAACAGTATGTCGTATTCCCACGCTCCCGCCTTGGTCTTGTCAAGCGCGTCCTTGTTCTGACCGTGGAGGGAAAAGAGCATATATTGTTTGTATAAAAAATCGTTGTCAATGCCGTCAAACGTTTTCCAGACCGCCGCGCCGCCTTCCGCGGTCGTAAGGTTTTTTACGGCGTGGAAAGAGAAGCAGGTGAAATCGGCAAAACCACCGCTTTGTATACCGTCACGTTTCGATCCGAGTCCGTGCGCCGAATCGGCTATGACGGCGATCCTTCCGAGTGACTTCAGTATCTTGTTGTCGCCCGGATCGAAAAGAGATCTTTTGTTGTTGACGGCATCGAAGATCTTTTCATAGTTACAAAGACGTCCGCCCAAGTCGACGGCGATTATCGCTTTTGTTTTTTCGTTTATCGCATCGGCAAGCCGGTCATAATCCATTTCAAAAGAATCGGGAGCCGTGTCTATCATTACCGGCTTTGCGCCGACGTGACAGATGACCGAAGCCGAAGCGGTGTAGGAATATGCGGTAACGATGACCTCGTCGCCGGAACCGATGCCCAGAACGCGAAGGGTCAACTCCATACTTGCCGTGGCGGAAGAAAGGCATACAGCCCGATCGACATGGCAGTATCGGCATAACATATCTTCAAATTCCTTCTTTTTCGGACCGGAGGTTATCCAGCCCGATCTGAGGACCGATACGACCTCGTCTATTTCCGCCTCGGTAACGTCCGGGGGAGAAAACGGAATGTTTTTCATATCATCACCTGTAAACAAAGAATGGTGGAAAAATCAAATTATTTCCGGGATCAAGTGTTGTTGTTTTCCGGGGTCTCGTTTCCGTACTGACCGTAGCCGTAATTTCTGTAATAGTAGCTGTAGCCGTACTTGCTGTATTTTCCGTAACTTGTGTATCTGCCGTAGGAAATATACGCGCTTGAAACCTCATTGAGGACCGAACCGAGATTATGAGAACGGCTGTAAGAGAAGAAGTTGAGAGCCGCCTTGATTTTGTCGGATGAGATATAGTCGCAGCGAACGACCGATATATAAGCGTCGCAAAGGTCGGCAAATTTAACGGCTTCCGAATGTGAAGAACCGGGAACTATGTCCATGATAACGTAGGAATATTTGCCTTTGAGTTGGTCTATGATGCTTTTGAGTTCGCCTTTTTGATAAATGATTTTCGGATCAAGCAGCAAAAGATCGACGTTGGTAAACAGACGCTTGACGCCCGGTATGACGGCGTCCTGCTTGTCAAACGACATATTTTTGATTACGTCGACGGTAGAGAACCTTTTCTTCGAGTGTACGGATCTTTTGCCTTTTTCCGATTCTTTGTTGCGCTCAAAGGTCACGAAAATGACCGGATCGGCGGGACTTGACAAAACCTTTGCAAAACCGGCTCCGACACAGGTTTTTCCTTCGTTGTCGGAGGTAGAGACAAAACCGATGGTGTGATAGTCGCTGTCGTTAAGGGTCGCGAGGGTACGGTTTTTAAGCGTTCGCATAGCTTCGGTAAAGCTTTTGCTGCGGATGACCGTTTTGAATTTTTCGTGTTCCTTGATATTTTTGCCCTTGATAAGGGGTATTTCGCAAAGATAATTCTGGTTAAGAACGAACCGGACGTCACTCTTCGAGCAGATTGTCTTACGGCGAGCGACATAGATACAGGTCAGAATCAAACC
>JAGAAE010000173.1 GCA_017615405.1 Clostridia bacterium
AGATAATATCTTTAAGCCTTACTCTGTCAGGCATAAAACATTTATATATTATGGTGATGGACGCGGAATAAAGAGCCACGCGACACCATAGGAGCGCAAAATTGCTGATTTTATACTTCGAGAAGATGCCAACGTAGCCGGAAATCAAGGCATAGCAGTTTACGGCGCAAAAACACGCAACGTCTAAAAACCATGCCGCTGAATGGCTAACTGACGTCGAGCTTTCCAATACCCCGCCGACGTTAAGAATATGTAATATCACGATCAGCAGCATTGATACGATTCGTAAAGCGTCAATTCCGTAGTTGCGAGACGGCTTTTTCAGTAAATTGACTGCGCTTTCGTGTTCCATGATACGTTTCCTCTTTAAAAGCATTTTTGCCGCTCCCGCGCTGCCGTAACGGCTGATAAATAACCTGACTTTTGTTCAGGTGGGTTCCGTCCGGACAGCTTCGCGCTCCCTTCTTCCGAACTCGGCACCGCCGCGGGAGGTCTGCAAGCCCACTGCCCGAGCCCGGATCCCTATAAATAAACTTGTGGGGTTATAAAAGACCGATTCGCGAACAGCGCAGGAGTATGCGATTATTTTTCATCTATCTCGAAAAAATCTTCAAGGCGGTCGACAAAGGCGTCGGCGACCGTTTCATATTCGTCGTCGTCCTCTATTTCATAGAAATATTCTTCGCCGTCTTCAATGCCCGCCTTAACGATTACGAGCTCGCCGGAATCCTCAAGCATTTTTTTAGGGTCTGAGTACTGCGGGAGAAGCGCGAGGTACCTGCCGCTGTCACTCTCGATCGCGTCGAGCACCTCAAAGGTATATTCCTTTCCCGAATCGTCGGCAAGGGTGATTATATCGGGATTATAATCTTCATTGTTCGGTTTATCGCTCATATTATTTCTCCTAAGCATTTTTTATGTTTTTATTCTACTATAAAAGAAAGCAAATTACAACCCTCGGTTTTGTTATCCGAAACCCCGGTTTCCCTCGGGCGGCTTTCATGGGTTTTAGGACTGATACAGTCGTTTATAGTCTCTTACGGACAGCCCCGTGACCTTTTTGAATACCTTGCAAAAATAGCCCTCGTCCGAAAAGCCGCATTTTTCGGCGACTTCAAGAGTTTTACTGTTGTCGTTGAGCAATTCGAGTGCCTTTTCGATCCGGATATTTGTCAGGTAACTGTTGACGGTTATTCCGTTTTCTTCCTTGAATTTGCGGATAAAATAGTATTTTGAAAGATTGACGCTGTCGGCAATATCCTCGATGCTGATCTTTTCGGAGTAATGATTCTTTATATAATCAATGACAGGTCTGTCGGCTTTAAGCATATTCTTCGGGAAAACCTCACGAATCACAAGTTTAAGTATCAGCTTGACGTATGCTTTTATTATACCTTTATTCTTTGAAGGGTACTCATTATAAAGCATAAGCAACAGATTTCTTGTATCGGGGCTTTTGACCATCGGATCATAATCAAGACCTATGGGCAGGTTGAGCAGATCCTCGTTGACGGGAATAACAAAACCTAAAATATGGCAATTTCCTTTTGCGACGACCTTGTGAAGATTTGTTCGGTTTATGAAAAAAACGTCGCCCTTTTTTCCTTTGTATTTTTCCTGTTTTATGGTAAACTCGGCTTCGCCGTCCATAACCATAATAACCTCGGTGTGATTGTGCCAATGCTCAACGACTATCTCTCCCGAAGAGTTTATGTTGTTTATTTTCAGTGGTTGTTGCTTTAACATTTCTTCTTTTCTTTTCATTTTTCTGCCTCCAAAAAATACCATAAGAGCAATATTTTACCTAATTATAGCATAATTTTATCTTGAAGTAAACAATAAAATCCAATAAAATATACGTGGGGGATTGTATTTTTGCCGAAACGATATCCCGAGGCGCGGGGAAACCGCCCTCATCGTTCGGCTTGGAAGATAAATTGATTATTGATTTTTCCGATCAACTTATGCTGAAAGCATAGAAAGGAAGAGTGATAGACCTGATTGATTCTTATCGAACGCAGTTCCCGAAAATATAAAATTTTTTGAAAGGAAGACTCTATATGAAAAACAAAAAGATTTTAGCACTTGTTTTAGCAGTAGCGTTGATGGTCACGCAATTTGCCATGTTAAGCTCTGTAAACGTTTCCGCAGTTGCGGCGCTTTCGGGCAGAAGTGACTTCATCACGGGCGTTTCGGTCCATCCGACCCCGGGTTACGACACCTACAAGAGACCCTATAACGTCGTGCTCGATGCCGCTTCATTAGGTTCAAAGGTTGTAAGAACCGGTACGGTATCTACACAGTATGACCAGATCTTTGCCGATATGGCATATAAAAACGGTATGCAGGTCATGTTTGTGATGGACCTTACAAGTTTTAAGGACGGCAATAGTTTCAAAACTCCAGCTCAGATAGGCGATGCCGGATATACTGCCATTTATAATAAGTTCTATGCTCAGGCAGAACTTTTAAAGGATTATGACGGCTATATTCAGATGGGCAACGAACTTGACGCTGTTATGAAGAGTAGCAACTTCGGCACTTACGGCGGAAAAAACACATCTAATTACGGCAACGTTGACGCTCTTGCCGTCGCAGTTTATGCAGCTCATAAGGGCGTTCAGGATGCAAACACCGCTAACGGCAGTAACGTTAAAACCGTTTTCAACTTCGCGTTTAACCATTACGGTTTGTTGACCAAGGTCAAAAACGTAAACATCGATCCTACCTTGTGGTCGTTTACAAGTGAAACCGGTACCGTTCACGCCACCTGGGATTATATCGGTCTTAACTATTATTCCAATATGTATGACGATGAAGTCTATAGCACCATTTTGTCGGAACTTGATTCAAACTTTACCCAGAAGGTAATTATAACCGAATCAAACCTCACCCCGACAAGCAAAAGCGGCTCTACGATTTATTATGCGCAGAACGTCAGCTGGCTCGAGAACTTTGTAAGGGCTTGCTATGCCGATTCAAACGTTGCCGGCTTTATCGCTTATGAGCTTTATGATGAGTCTGAGAGAGAGGGCAACTCCTTTAACAGAGAAGCCTACTTCGGTCTTATCAATAAGGACGGGAACAAAAAAGGCTCCTTTACCCGTTTGTGCGAACTTTACGGCGGCGATACTTCCATACCTCTCGCTAAGAACAGAAGCGTTATAACAGCCGCTCCCGCCAAGTCGGAATACGCCGAGATCGATATTCTTGAAGGCGTTGTAAGCTCCGAATGGCATCCGTATTACAGCAATACGAAGGACAATCTCTACGTTGATCTTAACGATACTCCCGTAAATTTAAGCGAAGTAAGCTGTTTTGAATTTGATATCTTTATTGAGGATTACGCTTCGTTTGCCGCCGCTGTTGCCGGCAAACGCATTAACTTCGTTTTGTCAAGTGATGCAAGCAAATCGGACAGCACCCACCGTGCCCGCTATGATTTTGCAAGTCAGGTAACAAAGAACGGCTGGAATCATATCACGCTTGACAAGGGCAATTATTGGAGCAAAGATTCAAGCTTCACTTATAATTCGGTAAAATGGGCTATGATAGTCTTCCAGGATGGCGGCTCAGCCCCGAACCCGATCGCCGGTCAAAAGGTTGCTATAGCAAACGTCGTTGCTTCTCCTGCCGAAATTGACCGCGTACCTGCCACACCGGATAACTTTGTTCAGGCAATATCCATGGAAGGAAAGAGAACAGACTGGGGCGCAAGCACATTTGCCGATGTAAACAACAAGGTTTATGTTGATTTAGAATCATCTGTTAATACAAAAGTTGCGCAGTTTATAGAATTCGATATCTATATCGCGGATCAGGCGGCTTTCCATTCTGCATTTGATTCTCATGCTCCTCGTTTCTATGAATCAAGCGCAGATAACAAAAACAACAACCGCAGAGTATTCAACTTTGCAGACCAGATAACAAAAGACGGTTGGAACCATATCGCTCTTAACAGAGATTGCCGCGTTAGTTCAGACTCTACAGCTCAAGAAAGCATCAAGCATGTAGGTTTGGCGTGCTTTAGCAATACAGGCGACAGCAATCCGCTTAAGAATGTTCCCGTAAGAATTGCCAATATCTGTTCAACCGACGCTCCCGCATATCCCGATTACGCAGTTGAAGGAACGGCTATTTGCACGAGACTCAGAAACTATGAAAACGGCTCTGACGGAAACAAGACCGGTATGACAACATACCAGGCATTTGACGATAAGAAGGAAGCTTCGCTTCCCGCCCGTGACTGGTCTTCGAGACTCGATTTCAGCACCTGCGACCAAATTGAACTTGACTTCTGGTGCGCTTCATATCCTGCATTCGCAAGTAATATTTCAGGTCATACATTCTATCTTGTTATAATGACAAAAGGAAACAATACCAATTACCGTGCGCGTTATGCGATCGGTGATCAGATCACAAAGAACGGCTGGAACCACATTGTTGTCAACAAGAGCGCCAACACTTCGGGTCAGACTCCCGATTTCACTCAGGTTTCAGGATTCTACTTCTCTTTCTGGGGTGTGACAGGTAACCTTCCGAGTCAGGCTAACCCTGTATTCGCTACGAATGTCTGCGGTACTATGAGCGAGATCAACCGTCCGCCCGTATATCCCGATTATCCGACTTTACCGATACACGCGGCAGGCAGAGATTACAATCCGAGCTCTAACAGAATAGCAAAATATCATTACTTTGCAGATAAGCC
>JAGAAE010000174.1 GCA_017615405.1 Clostridia bacterium
CAAGCCCCGATACGACAAAGCCGTTGTCTCTTACAAAACCCAAAACCTTCTCGATAACGCTTAGATGAACTTTTTTATCACGTACGACGCCCTTTTTTCCGACGTTTTCTTTCCCCGCCTCAAACTGCGGTTTTATAAGGCATACCGCCTTCCCGCCGTCCTTTAAAAGATTGCCGAGGACCGGGAGAATATGAGAAAGCGATATAAAAGAGACGTCAACGCTCGCAAAATCAAGAGGCTCGCCTATCTGCTCGTTCGTAACGTAACGAAAATTCGTGCGCTCAAGGTTTACAACCCTTTCGTCGGTGCGAAGTTTCCACGCAAGCTGACCGTAACCCACGTCAACGGCATAGACCTTTTTCGCGCCGTTTTGGAGCATACAGTCGGTAAAACCGCCGGTGGAAGCACCGACGTCGGCGCAGACCTTTCCGCTGAGATCCGGCGAAAAGACCTTTAAGGCTTTTTCAAGTTTCAGTCCGCCGCGGCTGACGTATTTCAGGGTGTTTCCTCTTACCTCGACCGTGTCGTCGCCTTTTACGTTGGTGCCGGGTTTATCGCATTTCTGATTGTTTATATAAACGATACCCGCCATAATAAGCGCCTTGGCTTTTTCACGGCTTTCGGCATACCCGTTTTCAAAAAGAAAGGTATCAAGTCTTTTCTTTTCCTGCATCACTTTACTCCGAGAGTTCTTTTGATGGAATCTATATCGAATCCGAATTTTTTAAAGGCATCGGAAACGCTTGACTGCTCAACGAATTTATCGCCTATTGCAATGATTTTGTAACTGCCGGAGAATCCGTTTTCATAAAGCAGATCTCCGAAGTGTTCGCCGATCCCGCCTTTTTTCGAGGATTCTTCGTAAAAATAAACCGTTTCGTATCCTCCGGCGATCTTTAACGCCTCATCAGGAACGGGATAGATCTTGTTGAGTTTAATAACCGAAACGTCGGATTTTTCGGTTGCCGAGAAAACGTTTGAAAAGAGTCTTCCGTAGGTAACGACCGCCGTTTTTCCGCTTCGTTTTATGTAGGTGAAGTCGGTCGAGCAATCAATATTTGTTTTTTGGGCCTGACAGCCCCGCGGATATCTGACGACGGCGAGTTGATCGTTTTCGGCGACCTCTTTTATTCTGTATTCAAGTTCGTCGTAATAGCACGGAGAATAGATATTGACGTTCGGTATAAGTGAAAGATAAGGAACGTCGAAAACGCCCTGGTGACTCTCCCCGTCTTCTCCGACAAGCCCCGCTCTGTCGACAAGGATCTTTATGGGAACGTTGCCGATCGCGGCATCGTGAACCACCTCGTCAAATCCCCTTTGGAGAAAACTCGAATAAACCGCAAAGAAGGGTAGCATACCGCCCTTTGAAAGTCCTGCCGCAAAGGTGACGGCATGCTGTTCCGCGATGCCGACGTCAAAGAAACGGTTACGGAACCTTTCGGCAAACTCCGAAAGACCCGTTCCGGTGGTCATAGCGGCGGTTATCGCGCAGATCCTGTTGTTTTCTTCGGCGATACCGACAAGCGTCTTGCCGGCGATATCCGAAAAGGTCGGGTTATTTGTTTCAACCGTTCCGACGTCGATATCAAACGGTGAAACGCCGTGGTAATCCTTCGGTTTACTCTCGGCAAAAGGGTATCCCTTGCCCTTGGTCGTAACGACGTGGACGACCGAAGGTCTGTTATATCTCTTGGCATCCGACAAAAGACTTTCAAGCGCCTTTAAATCATGACCGTCGACCGGTCCTAAATAGTTATATCCGAGCGACTCGAAAACGGTATTTCTATAAACGATTCTCTTGAAAAATTCTTTGACACGGAAGGTGAAATTTGCAATTCCCGTACCTATAAGCGGTATCTTTTTTAAGAAACGGTTGACCGCCGACTTGACGCTGTGATAACGCGGACGGTTGCGAAGCCTTGTTATCGCCTTTGATATGGCGCCGACGTTATGGGATATAGACATCTTGTTGTCGTTAAGGACTATAATAAAGTTTCCGCGGATCCTTCCGGCGTTATTTATGCCCTCAAAGGCGAGTCCTCCGGTCAGCGCACCGTCACCGATGACGGCGATCGCCGTTCCGCTTTCGCCACGGATCTTTTTCGCGCGGTAGATCCCGTAAGCGGCTGAGATGGAATTACTGCTGTGCCCCGTAACGACGGGGTCGTGCTCGCTCTCGCACGGGCGCATAAATCCCGAAAGCCCGCCCTCGGTACGAAGGGTCGAAAAACTGTCGTAACGACCTGTCAGAAGTTTATGAGTATAACTCTGGTGCCCGACGTCGAAGACCATCGCGTCTTCGGGCGAATTGAAAACGCGGTGAAGAGCGACCGTAAGCTCGACGACGCCTAAATTCGACGCAAGATGACCGCCGTTTTTTGAAACGGTGTCGATAATACAGTCCCTTATTTCATCGCAGAGTATTTTTACCTGCGAATAATCAAGCTTTTTGACGTCATCGGGTGTTTTTATTTGACCCAGATATTTATAATCCAAAACTATCGTCCTTTAATAATTCCTTTTGAGCAGATAACCGGTAAGTTCCTTTAAAACCGTCGTGTCACCGTCAAAGCCGTCCAGTATATCTATGGCTTTTTCGGTAAGTGCGGCGGCCCGTCTTTCGCACTCTTCAACACCTAAAAGATCGACCGTCGTCGTCTTGCTGTTTTTTTGGTCGCTGCCGACGGGTTTGCCGAGTTTTTCGGTAGTGCTCTGACGGTCGAGAAGGTCGTCGATTATCTGGAATGCAAGACCGACGCTTTCGGCATATTCCGATACCTTTTTAATGCTTTCGTCATCAGCCCCGGCGAGAATGGCTCCGCAGACCGACGCCGCTTTTATAAGCGCGCCTGTTTTCAGCAGATGGGTCTTTATAAGCAGGTCCTCGTCAACGTCACCTTCATAGCAGGTGTCGATGACCTGACCGCCGACCATACCGTTTATCCCGGCATTCTTCGACAAAAAGGTAATGGCGTCAGCCACCCTTTCGGAGGGTATCCCTAAGGTTCTCGACGCAACGCCGAAACTCTCGGTAAGCAATGCGTCGCCCGCAAGAAGGGCTAACGGCTCGCCGAATTTTATATGATTAGACGGCTTCCCGCGGCGCATATCGTCGTCATCCATGCAGGGAAGGTCGTCGTGTATAAGCGAATAGGTATGTATCATTTCGATGGCGCAGGCGAAATTATACGCGCAGTCGTCATCGCCGCCGAACAGCTTGTAAAACTCCAAAAGAAGGATGGGTCTTATGCGCTTTCCCCCGGCAAACAGGCTGTATCTTGCGGCTTCGATCACGCCGCTGTATGCGTTGTTGCCGACAGGCATCAGCAGGTCAAGGCGGTTGTCTATCTTTTCGCGGTAGTTTTTAAGGGTCATTTCAATCATTATTTTCCACGCTCTCCGCTTCGCTTAACGAAATGATCTTCTGCTTTGCATCTTCAAGGTATTTTGAACATTCTTTTGAAAGTTCGATCCCCTTTTTATAGGTCTTTATCGACTCGTCGAGCGACATATCGCCTTTCTCGAGCAAGCTGACGGTATCTTCAAGTTCTTTAAGCGATTTTTCAAAATCAAAATCTTTCATTGCCCTTTACCTCACAATCAATTTTGCCGTCACTGAGTCTGACGCTTATCCTGTCGCCGCAATTGAGCGCATCGACCGAAGTTATTACCCTTTCAGCCGATGAAACGACCGCATAACCTCGTTTAAGCGTTTTAAGGGGACTTAACGAATCAAGTTTCAGTATGGCACCGTCAAATCTACGTTCCCTGTTCTCCAAGATCCTACGAATACAGTTCGACATATCTTTATCAAAATAATCAAGCGTTTGAAGTTTTCTGTCTAAAAAGGTAAGCGCCTTTTGCGAGATCCTCTCGATATCGACCGATCTTATACGGTAGTCGTAGGTCTTTATCATATTTGATGCGGCATTCTGAATCCGGGCTTTCAGCTTTTCTATGTAGTCTTTATACCCGCTTGCGTCCTCGCAGGCTATGACTGCCGCACCGGTAGGGGTCGCCGCCCGTTTATCGGCGACGAAATCACATATTGTAACGTCTATCTCATGACCGACCGCCGAAATGACCGGGAACGGAGATTCATAAATCTTTCTTGCAAGCGCCTCATCGTTGAACGCCGAAAGGTCTTCGGAAGACCCGCCGCCGCGACCGATTATTATGGTATCTATGCCGTTGAGTTTATAAACTCTGTCAAGGGTTTTTATCATATTTTGAGCGGCACCATCGCCCTGAACGGTCACCGGGCACAACACGACTTCACAGGAAGGAAGCCTTTTTTCAAGCGTTGTGCAGATATCCTTAACGGCGGCTCCGGTCGCCGAGGTTATAACGGCTATTCGTTTCGGAAATCTTGAAACGGGGCGCTTAGAATCCTCGTCGAAGAGTCCCTCTTTTTTCAGCTTTTCGGCGATCTCCTTAAATTTCAGGGAAATATCGCCCTCACCGTAGAGCGAAATGCTGCTGACGTAAAACTGATACTGCCCGTCACGCTCATAAAGGGAAACGTAACCCTTCGCCGTCACCTTGTTTCCGTCCTCCGGGACAAAGGTCATTCCCTGCGCGTAGCTTTTGAACATAACGCAGCGAACCGAAGCGTCATTGTCTTTAAGGGTAAAATAACGGTGCCCGCTCGCATAATGGTTCTTGAAGTTCGATATTTCGCCCGTTACCGAAACGGCACCAAGTCGGGCGTCACTTTCAAGCAGCGACTTTACGTAAAGATTCAACTGCTTGACGGTCAATGAATTATCCATCATATCAGATCTGTTTTGAAACGGTCGAGAGGATGCCGTTTACAAAGGAAGCGTCCTCCTTCGTGGCATATTTCTTGGAAAGTTCCACCGCCTCGTTTATCGACACCGAAACGGGGATATCCTCCATATACTTCATTTCAAATATGGCAAGCCTTAAAATCGCGAGCGCGGTTTTCGATATTCTACCTATGCTCCATCCGATCGCGTTGGTGGAGATG
>JAGAAE010000175.1 GCA_017615405.1 Clostridia bacterium
AAATCGCGATTTAAGAGTTTCGGTGAATTGATAAAAGTATTGCGGTGCATAACGCCGTAACGTAAAAAATCGGCATTTTTAAGACCGGGTATCAGCGAAAATACACGTTTCTGCTCCGAAAACCTAAGATTGGTCTGAAATCCGACGATATTAAACATCGTGCCTTTAAAGTTCTCTTTTCGCAATTGAACGCATGCCCACGGTCTATGACCGGTACGCGGATCACGAAGACCGACGGGTTTTAACGGTCCGAATCTTATGGAGTCGACGCCGCGCTTAGCCAGAACTTCTATCGGCATACAACCTTCATAAACGTCAAAATCGTGCGTTTTTGCTGATTCGGCGTTAATAAGTTCATTATAAAAGATTTCATATTCTGCCTTGTTCATTGGGCAGTTAATGTAATCGCCCTCACTGTTTTCATCGTACCGAGAAGCGGAAAATGCAATATCAAAATCAATACTTTCACGGGTAACGATGGGCGCTGCCGCATCATAAAAGCTCAAATTTTCCGAGTTTAAATATGCTGCAATATTTTCAGATAATTGACCGTCGGTAAGAGGACCCGTTGCAATGATGGTCACATCATCTCGCGGGATATCTGTAATGGTTTTGTTGATAACGTTTATTCTTGGATTTTCTTTAATTGATTCGGTAATATAACGAGAAAAGTCCAGTCGGTCAACGGCTAGTGCGCCGCCGGCGGCGACCGAAGAAGAATCTGCTGCATTAAGACAGATAGAGCCTAATTTCCTCATTTCGGCCTTTAAAAGCCCCGCTGCAGAGTCGATCCTCGATGCTTTCAAAGAATTTGAACAAACAAGTTCGGCAAAAAGCGGCGATGAATGTGCAGGCGTATACCTTTCGGGTTTCATTTCAATCAAATCAACGTTGACGCCGAGGGACGCGATGGCATTCGCCGCTTCGCAACCGGCAAGACCCGCGCCGACAACAACCACTTTATTCATTCTTTGCTTTCTTTCTTGAGGGGCATTCTGAATTCATGCAGTATTTTCTACCGCGTAAACCACTGATGATATAGCTTCCGCATTCTTGGCAGATATCACCGGTCGGCAATCCGGGTGACGCAAAATCGCAATTCGGATAATTTGAACATCCGTAGAATTTTTTACCTTTTTTCGAAATGCGTTTAACAAGTTTACTTCCGCATTTCGGGCAGGGCTGCTTGATATCGTCCTCAGGTACCGGCTTTGTATTTTTGCATTCCGGATACCCGGGACAAGCAAGAAATTTTCCAAAGCGTCCGTTTTTGATAACCATTTTTCTGCCGCATTTATCACAGATTATTTCGGTTTCAACGTCCGGAATCTTAACGTGCTTTCCGTCAAGTTGCTTTTCAGCTTTTATATAAAGTGTATTGAAATCGGAATAGAACTCGTTAATAATCTCTATCCAATCCGCCTCACCTATGCCGATCTTATCAAGTTTCTTCTCAAATCCTGCGGTAAATTTAACGTCAACGATCGGTTTGAAATGCTCGCTTATAAGATCGGAAACGACCATACCGAGTGATGTCGGTTTAAGTGATTTCTTATCGCGTTCAATATATGAGCGTTGAAGGATATTTGAGATAATCGGCGCATATGTTGACGGTCTTCCTATGCCGTTATCGTCAAGAGCTTTTATAAGCGTCGGTTCGGTATATCTCGCCGGCGGTTGAGTAAAATGCTGACTCGGAACGATTTTTTTAAGCTTTAATATATCGCCTTTAGACATCAAAGGAAGTTCACCCTGAGCGCTCGACGCAACGTCGGTTCCCTCTTCGTAGAGAACGGTATAGCCGTCAAAACGAACGCTGTAACCGGTCGCCTTGAAAATATAGTCATTTGCGGCGATATCGACCGAAACGGTGTCTTGTAAACAAGCTGACATAAGCGAGGCAATAAATCTTTCCCAAATAAGTTTATAGAGCTTATATTGATCGGTCGAGAGCGCAGCTTTTGCCGCAGCCGGAGTAAGGTCGATAATAGTTGGTCTTATAGCTTCATGAGCATCCTGAGCAGAATCTTTTGATTTAAAATAACGCGGCTTATCGGGCAAATAATCTTTTCCGAACGTTTTAAGGATCAAACTACTTGCGGCGGAACGTGCTTCATCCGAAATACGAAGCGAGTCTGTTCTCATATAGGTAATTAAACCGGTGACACCGTATCCCGGAACGTCAACGCCCTCATAAAGCTGTTGAGCGATCCTCATGGTTTTTTGACCGGTAAAACTGAATTTTCGAGATGCTTCCTGCTGAAGCGTTGAGGTAATAAACGGAGGGGCAGGTTGCTTATGTCTTAGACCTTTCTTGACGTTTTCAACGATATAGTCGGCGTTGTTAAGGTGGTCAAGTATCTTTTCTGCATCTTCACGACAGGTAATAGTGATAGCCTTTTTGTCATCAATTTTACCGTAAAGTTTTGCATCAAAAGATTTTTTCCCACTTAAAAGTTTAGCGTCAATGCTCCAGAACTCGCTCGGAACAAACTTTTCTATTTCACGTTCACGGTCAACTATCAGTTTTAATGCGACCGACTGAACACGTCCTGCCGAAAGACCGCCTTTTACTTTTTTCCAAAGAAATGGGCTGAGTTTATAACCGACTATTCTATCAAGCGCCCGACGAGCCTGCTGAGCGTCAACAAGATCGAGATCAAGCGTTCGGGGCGACTTAATACCGGCAGCGACCCCGGCATTTGTGATCTCGTTGAAAGTTACTCGATTGGCAACATTCATATCAAGGGACAACAACTGAGCTAAATGCCATGATATCGCTTCACCTTCCCTATCAGGGTCGGTTGCAAGCAATACGCCGTCACTTTTATCGGCGGCATCTTTTAGGGATTTAATCAGATTTCTTTTGTCCGGCATATTGATGTATTCAAGTTTAAAATTATTTTTAACGTCGATACCGAGTTTTGACTTCGGCAAATCACGAACGTGACCCATAGAAGCCATAACTTCATAATCGTTTCCAAGATACTTCTTGATACTTTTAACTTTTGTCGGCGACTCAACTATAACGAGTTTTGACATGGGAAGACTCCTTTTATTTTAACTTATACTTTCCACCGGCACCCGGAATAATAAGACCTTCTAATTCAAGTTCCGTTACGGCGGAAAGAATTTCATCCGTAGTTAATTCCAATGACGAAAAATCGTCTATGGAAAATATTGGTTTATCTATATAATTATATAACATCTTAGCTTCATTTGAAAGAGTTTCTTTTGATATTTTA
>JAGAAE010000176.1 GCA_017615405.1 Clostridia bacterium
GAACCGATGTGTGAGCACACCTCGTTCAAAATCGGCGGAAACGCCGACCTGTTTATAAAACCGGAAAACACCAACGAGCTTATTTTCTCGTTAAAATCGGCAAAAAAGCATTCCGTTCCCGTTTTTATTCTCGGGAAGGGATCTAACATTCTTGTAAGTGACCTCGGTATTGAAGGCGCCGTTATCAGCCTTCTTAAAATGGATGCCGTGACGGTAAACGGCGATATGATCGTAAGCGAATGCGGAGCAAATCTTTCCTCGGTTTGCATAAAGGCTCAGCAAAACGGTCTTTCGGGGCTTGAATTTGCCTATGGTATACCGGGAAGCATCGGCGGCGCGCTCTATATGAACGCGGGCGCCTATGACGGGGAGATGTCGCAGGTCGTCGAAGGTGCATACTGCCTTGACGAAGACCTTAACGAGGTCTATATCGAAAAGGGCAAAATGGAATTATCCTACCGTCACAGCATATTTCAGAAAAAAATGATAATAACAAGGGTCGTTTTCAGGCTCAAAGAAGGTCAAAGCCGGGATATTTCGGCGAAAATGGATGAACTTCTTCAAAGAAGAAAGAGCAAACAGCCGCTTGAATTCCCGAGCGCCGGCAGCACCTTCAAGCGCCCTGTCGGCGGATACGCCGGAACGCTTATCGAAAAGAACGGGCTTAAAGGGGCAAAATGCGGCGGCGCTATGGTAAGTGACAAGCACGCCGGATTTATAATAAACTTTGACAACGCCACGGCAAACGACGTCGAAAACCTTATAAACAAGGTAAGAGAAACCGTAAAAGCCGGTGACGGGATCACACTTGAACCGGAGGTCATTTTCGTAGGGAGGAGATAAAATTGAACATTCTTATCATCACCGGAATGTCCGGTGCGGGAAAATCGCAGGCAGCCGACGTCCTCGAGGATATGGGCTATTACTGTGTTGACAACATTCCTCCTTCCATTATTCCCGAATTCGTCAAACTTTCGGAAATGGGCAATGAAAACCTCAAAAAGATCGCCATCGTTACCGACATCAGGGGCGGAAGGATGTTTTCCGAGATACCCGAGGTTTTAGCGAAACTCAAACAAAAGGATATCGACCTGAAAATACTGTTTCTTGACGCGGATAACGATACCCTTGAAAACCGTTACCGCGAAAACCGGCGAACCCATCCCCTTTGCGACGCAAACGGCATATCTTTAAGCGATGCCGTTGCTTTGGAGCGCCGCACCCTTGCAACGATACGGGGCATGTCGGATATCGTTATTGACACGAGCGATCTTTCTCCGAAACAATTGAGGATCAAAATATCCGACGTGTTTTTCGGGAATGAAAACGGAGCTTTCAGAATTCTTTGCAAATCCTTCGGGTTTAAATACGGCACTGACAATGAAGCAGACCTTGTGATCGACGTAAGATGTCTGCCAAACCCGTTTTATATAGAAGACTTAAAGCATAAAACCGGGCTTCAAAAAGAGGTTACCGATTATATTTTTTCGTTTGACGAAAGCAAAGAATTCGAAAAAAAAGTTTTTGATCTGATAGACTTTTCGGTGCCGCTGTACGTGAAGGAGGGCAAAAGCCGTCTGGTCATAGATTTCGGCTGCACCGGCGGAAAGCACCGCTCGGTCGCCTTTGCGGAAGCCTGCGCGAAGCACCTTAAAGATTCCGGATACCCCGTCAAAACGATACATAGAGATATTGAGAAGTAGGAATTGATATATTATGTCCTTTTCCGCCGATATAAAAAACGAACTCACCGAAATTAAAACCAAAAGCTGCTGCAAGACGTCGCTTATCTACGGCTTTGCCTTATTCGGGCGTTCTTTTAACTCAAAAAGGATATGTCTTCAAACCGATAACGAGAATACCGCAAGGCTTTATTCAAGGCTTCTATCCAGGGTTTACGACGTCGACGTTACGGTCAAGAGCGGCGGCGGAAAAAGGGAGACCTTCATAGCCGAGGTTTTAAGCGAATTTGACCGTCTTAAAATACTCGCGTCGGTCGATTTCGGCATCTATGACGGCAGTATCTACAAGGATTATTTTTACCGTGACTGCTGTATCAGCAGTTTTGTGCGGGGCGCCTTTTTCGCCTGCGGTCATCTGACCGATCCCGACAAGGGTTACAGGGTCGATTTTTATATAAAAAACGAATCCCTCGCGAAGGAGTTTTCTTCGCTTTTATCCGAGCATTTTATCGAATCGCACATCTCAAAATGCGGCAACGGTTACAGGGTGTATATCAAGAAAAACGAGATGATAGTAAACCTTCTCGCCTTTATGGGGGCGAGTGCCGCCAGCCTTCAATTTATCGAAACGTCGGTCATAAAGAGCGTTAAAAACAAGATAAACCGAACGAACAACTGCGATACCGCAAATATCAACAAGACCGTGTTGGCGTCCGAAAAATACCGGAACGCCATAAAATATATTATGAAAAAGCAGAAGTTCGACACCCTGCCGCAAGAACTCAACACGGCAGCCGAACTCCGGCTTTCCCACCCCGAGCTTTCCCTTAAACAGTTAGCCGCCGTAAGCCCCGATTCGGTTTCACCCTCGGGACTCAACCACCGTCTCAAAAGGATAATGGAGATCTACAACGACATTAAGAAATAAAGGAGAACTGTATGGATTTTGTCCATTTACATCTTCATACGGAATATAGTCTTCTCGACGGTTGTTGCCGGATAGACGATCTTTTTGCCGCCCTTCGCGCCAAGGGACAGAAAAGCGTTGCCATTACCGACCACGGCGTTATGTACGGCGTTATAAATTTTTATAAACAAGCCGTAAAAAACGGAATAAAGC
>JAGAAE010000177.1 GCA_017615405.1 Clostridia bacterium
GTCGATCATAGGATTCAAGCTTTGATTCATTTCTTTCGGTCGTTGATAAAGTTCTCATATCAACATTTATTTCGCAAAGAATTACAGGAACCTTGTAAGGATCATATAACTTTTCTTCCACAGTGTCATAGATACTGCAAAAGTTTTGAGCTGAATCCTCCCTGTCCTTTCTTGTGGCGTAAAGGTCCCAACCGACCAAATCTATCTTAAGTCCGTGTTTCAGGAAATAAGTTACCATTCCGCAGTGCGTTGAAGCAAAGTTTACCATAAACTTTGAACTGCAATCCTTTGAATGAATGCCTTTTTCCGCCGCGGTATAGTATTCGAGATATTCGGGAAGATCCTTCGCACCGTCGACAGGTATAGTAAAATAACAATCTTCCGAAACGCCGTCCGGCGCGGAGCCGCCGTATTTATCCCGCATAAGTTCAGAATCGACCTCGTTCCAGATCTGGAAACAATCAACAAATCCCCTGCCGTCTTTGCCGTTATAGCGATACGCCATCGTCTGGCAGGAAAGCGTTATGTAATCAAGTCCGAAGGATATTGCCGGTTGCAAAACCATTATTATTTTAAGTCCGTATTTATTGCAAAGACCGACCGCCGTATCGAGATACGTCCAGTCGCCGTCGTCGGGTATACCGCCGCCGAAGCGTATCCATTTACAGCCGGCTCTTGCAACGGCGTGAATTTGCTGTTCAAGGTAAATCTCGGGATATGCGGCGTAGTTCTTGGGATGGGTGATTATGCCGAAGCCGAAATCGCTTCTCGTCATAAGGCTTATCGGCTCGGGAATATAACTTTCAGGCTCCTCTGCCGAGACGCTTACCGGAAGCGCAGGCAGAAGGCAGCAATTGACACCGATTAACAAAGACAGTATCAGCGAAAAAAACCGTTTCAAATCAACGCCCCCTTTTCACTCAAAATATTTTTCATTAAAAGCTTATTTATCCTTGATCTTGGTATTCCAGTCACTCAGCGCCTTGTTAAGCGACGAACTTGTTGACTCAATCGATGACGAAACCGAAACGCCCCTGCTGATGTAGTTCCAGAATACTCTGTACGTGCCCGTAAGGACGGTCTCGTTCATTTTCGCATAGCACTGAGCGGGGTGAACCGTAACGCCCTTTACAACAAGGTCAAAGTTTTCACCCGATTTTGTATCACAGAAATATCTGTTTACGAATTCGTTTCTCTTGGTCTTGTAAATATCCTTCATAAGGTACATATATGCCTGAACGACAACGCCGGCGTTATACTGGTCGGTTGCCGACTGTCCGGCAGGGATCATAATTCCCTTGTAGTTCCAGTCAAGCGCACAGCTATAGCTGTTTGCGCCGTCAAATTTTGGGGTGGGAATAAATCCGAATTCGTCCTTCATAGTGCTGTAGGTCGACATAACGTCGGTCGTGGTATATTCCATAAATACCTTACCGCTCTTGAATGCTTCGTGCGCTTTTTTACCGGTAACCGATGAGCCGTTGAGTCTGTAATTAGTGCCGTCGGTTATATAAGTGTCGCGCATAAGATTTGCGACCTTTGCTATATTGGGACTTGACATATTCGACACGAGCTTGCCGTCCGAGAGTTTTATCATAGGAGTATTAGCCGAAACAAGCAGATCTACCGTGGCGCCCGTATCACGGTCCATAACAACGTTGCCCCACTGGTCTTCGCCGGACATACCGGGTTTGCCGTCGAGGTCTTTGGTTGCCTGTTTTGAAAGTCTGCGGTATTCCGAATAGGTCCATTTGCCCTGATCAACAAGGTCATAAAGGTAGTTATCGCCGTAGCCGAGTTCTTTAAGGATGCGCTTGTTGTAGACTATTCCGCTTCCGACGGTGGCATCGGCGGCGACTGCGTATCTTCCGTTGCCGAATCTGGTAGCCTCGGGGAGTCCGGCGGCATTCATATAATCCTTTGAAAGATCAACAGAGGAGATCTTTCCCATATCCGCAACGAGATTTGACGTGATAAAGTAGCCGAGACGGGAAATGTCGGTCGAGATTATATTCGCGATCGCCTTTCCCGAAGCGGCGGATGCCGCGGCAAGCTTCTGCAACTTATCAACATCGGTCTTTGTGACCGCGAATTTGCAGTTAAGATCTTTCTGAAGTTGCTCAATAATCTTTGCTTTTGCCGCATCGGTTTTTGAAGCCTTTGAATCGGGAGTGAACGTATTATCAACGGCATAAATTACGATGGTTGCGCCCTTCAGATCGGCTTTGAGCGGGTTGGCAACCGTCGGGCTCTTTGTTCCCGATGAACCGTTATCCGTTTTGCCATCGGATTTCTTCTCGGTTTTTTCGCCGCCCGAGCCTTCGTCCTCATAGTAGGTGTAGGTCGAAGTTTCCGGCTCGCTGTCGCGACAGGCGCAACAGGTAAGAAACATCGCAAAGATGCAGACAAATGCCAATAGTTTTTTCATAAGAATACCTCCAAAAATATGTGTAAATATGCTTGAATAATCGCAACGGCTGAAACGTAACGTTTTCACCGAACGATTATGGAAAACCGTTGATCGACCAGTTTTTACCATTTTTTTAAAAACAAATCTTTTAATATTTGTATCTTTATTTCGTACAACTACAATGTCTCGTCCTTATATTATCACACTTTTGTCAATTTTTCAAGATATTTTTTTAAAAATTCTGTAAAAATATCCGCCTTTTCTTTATTTGTATTTTTATTTGTATTTTTATGACCGTCACATTCCAAAAATCATTTGATTTATTATGAAATTCGTTGTATAATTGTAAAAATGATA
>JAGAAE010000178.1 GCA_017615405.1 Clostridia bacterium
AGATCGGCACCGGTAAAGCCCGCGGTAGATTTAGCGATGGTTTTAAGGTCGACGTCAGGGCCTAACGGCTTGCCTCTTGAATGGACTTTCAGTATCTCTTCCCTTCCCTTAACGTCGGGATAATTAACGGTGATCTGTCTGTCAAAACGACCCGGACGAAGAAGGGCTTTATCGAGAATGTCAGGTCGGTTGGTCGCCGCCATAACTATAACGCCGCCGTTCTCGCCGAAACCGTCCATCTCAACAAGCAACTGGTTGAGGGTCTGTTCCCTTTCATCGTGACCGCCGCCGAGACCTGCACCGCGCTGACGACCGACTGCATCGATCTCATCGATAAACACGATCGCGGGGGCGTTTTTCTTAGCCTCGCCGAACAAATCACGAACACGCGAAGCACCGACACCGACAAACATTTCAACAAAATCAGAACCGGAAATTGAGAAGAAAGGAACGCCTGCTTCACCGGCAACCGCACGTGCGAGCAGAGTTTTACCTGTTCCCGGAGGTCCTACAAGCAACACGCCTTTCGGTATATGAGCGCCGAGTTCGCTGAATTTCTTGGGATCTTTTAAGAACTCAACGATCTCCTGCATTTCTTCTTTTTCTTCATCTGCACCTGCTACGTCCGCAAAGGTAGTTTTCTTTTTATCATCGGCTTTTTTGACCTTTGCTTTGCCGAAGCCCATGGTTTTATCGGCACCCATCGCCGTGTTCATACGGCGCATAATAAAGATACCGAAAATCACCATCAAAGCGACCATAATGATGGTCGGAAGCATATTCAGGATCCAGGATGCCTTACCGCCGCTCTTATAGTCGTACTGGATCGCTTCCTTACCCTCATCGTTGATCTCAAGGACCTTATCGTGGGTGTCATAATAGAAAACGTCCGTATCGGGAACGGTATAGTGCAGTTCCTTGTCGGGATCCTCTCTCAGCGTGTAGGTAAGATCACCGGAATAGAGGTTAAGTTCATATGACTTTACCTCGTTATTACGAATTTTTTGAACGATCTCGTAGTATTTAACGTTATCGGTTTTCTTATAAATACCGGAAACCGTATAGAAAGCAACAATCAGGATGATGGGTATTCCGATATAAAGAAGAATGTTTCGCAAGTTTTTATTCAATCTGAGGACTCCTTTGTTTTATTTGTCGGAATTGTAGACGCTCGGTGACAAAATTCCGACGTATGGAAGATTTCTGAAATGTTCGTTATAATCAAGACCGTAGCCGACGACAAATTCATCGGGAATTACCCGCCCGACGTAATCAGCTTTGATATCTGATTTTCGGTTTGCGGGTTTATCAAGCAGGGTGCAAACCTTGATACTGCTTGCATTTCTGTCGGCTAAAACCTTTTTAAGATAAGAAAGGGTTATGCCTGAATCAAGAATATCTTCAACGATCAGGATATCCTTCCCGTCCGGGTTGACGTCAAGATCTTTCTTGAATTTGACAACACCTGTCGTTTTGGTTCCCGAGTAAGACGAAACCGCCATAAAATCGATCATACATTCACAGGTGATCTCTTTAAGAAGATCCGCCATAAAGACAACGGCGCCCTTCAAAACGCTCACGAGCAAAAGATTTTTACCTTGGTAATCCTTTGAAATCTGCTTGCCCAATCCGGCGCAGATCTCTTTCAGTTCAGCCTCGGATACCAACACCTCGGCAATTCCTTCTTGTGGTGACATAACATACCCCTCATAAAATTTCAGAATCAAAATATAAAACGGTTTTAGTTGTTTTATCGACCTTTACCCTGTCGGCAACACCGACACCGTATATCCAAATAATACCGGCATTATCGGCAAAAACAGGAAGATTATTTCGATATTCAAGCGGGATCTTCTTTTCGGTCAAGAGTTTTTTTACGGTTTTTGTAACCGAACTGTTAGCAAGTTTTATCAAATCGGAATTATTCTTTCGGATTTGCCTGACTTCGTCGACTATTTTATCACGGTCAACTGCATTAATTGATAACAATTCGTGAACATTTTTAAATTTTTTATAATCTTCGATCGAGAGTATTTTATTTTCAACCGAAAAGTTTCGGTCGGGTGAAATAGCATTTTCAAATCTTATGAAATCGCCGTTTCTGACTGCGAACATATCACGAATAACACTTGTTTTGATTATTTTCCCCAAACAAACGTCATAAATCCTCTCGATATGATACGTATCCGGCAAAACGCCGAAATAACGCCTGAAATATATTATCAAGACTCTTTTTGCGATGCTTGCCGGCAGTTTTCCAAAGTCCTTGACGGACAATTCCTGATCATTAAGTCTGTTTTGAAGTTCAATATCGGCGATGCTTTGAAGATAAGAATTGTCTTCGATCAAATTACTTGATAAATTCGTGACGTTCTTAATGCAGGCTGAATTGATTTTCTTTAAAACCGGAACGATCTTATGTCTTATTATATTGCGACTGCAGTCATCGACAAAGTTAGTCGAGTCGGTCACAAAGGAAAGTCCGTTATCCTCACAGTATTTTTCAACGCTTTCCCGATCACAAAAAATCAGCGGTCTGATAATATTGTCTCTTTTCGGGGGAATTCCGCAGATACCGTTCAGCGAGGCGCCACGAGTCATATTAAAAAGTATTGTCTCAATATTGTCGCTTGCGGTGTGCGCCGTTGCGATAACGCCTTTTGCAACACGGTTTAAAAAATCATATCGTAATTCCCGCGCGGCAGTTTCAAGACTGATACCCTGCTTCTTCGAATAACCCGGAGCAT
>JAGAAE010000179.1 GCA_017615405.1 Clostridia bacterium
TACGCAGCGAATTGCCACAATTAAGAATAGATGTGGAAAGCAATAAAGTAACTTTAAATAATGTATTACTCGATTTAGTTCCAGAAAAAGAAGAGATCACAAAAGACGTTTCCCTATTTATTCAATACATGGAGGGTTATAAATCTTTTCATGGTGATTCGATCGGAATGCAGTATCGTTATTATGAGTTTGCAAACTGGTTTTTCTGTTCTCCATTTATGGCAATTATGAGAGATACGGCAATTAGATATGATCAACAAAAGCTTCCGTATCCCGTATTTGGCTTATTATATGGGCAAAGTAAAGCAGGAAAAACGAGTTTCCTCGAAACTTTACTCAAAATGATGATCGGTCAAAAACCTAAGATAAACGCTCCCGATTTTACAAGATCTTCAATAGATAGTTTTCGTTGTAATGTACAAGGAGCCCCGATTATTGTCGATGATCTGACAAACACAAGATTTAATCAACACGCTGTTGAAACAATAAAAAACGATGAATTTGGATATGCAGAAAGGTTGGTTAACTATCCAGCCGTTGTAATCAGCGCTAATGAAGATGTTAAAGCAGTATCGCAAGAAGTAACTCGCAGGACAATAATATGCCGTGTTGAAGCCGGGCTTACAAACACCGAGGTTATGAAGAGCAATATCGTCAGGAAAGTTCAGTCTAAAATAGGCACTGCTTTTTATAGAGAATATCTTGGCAGGATGATTCCCGAAGTAAAAGACTTGTTGGACCTAATGAAAGATGATGATTCTGACTGTGCTCCGGATATTCTGAATAAATCGTCAGAAATAATAAAAGATATCATTTCTGAATATAGCATAACTGTTCCGGATTATGTTCGTGTTCTTTCTCTGAATGATTATTTCGGTGAGGATGTCACTGGCAAAAATGCTAAAAAGACTATTCAAAGAGCTTGGAAAACCAGTAAAAAAGAATTTGTGGTTAACGAAAAAGCGAATGAACTCAGGTATAATTTCGGTAATACTTATGATGCAGATAGGATATTAAAAGAGCTTCCGGAAACGCTTGAAGGAAGAAAATCAAGAGAGTGGATAGTTATGAATCTATCCGAAGCACGAAAGTTTTTTGATGTTAATTTTAGAACATCGATATTAGATAAATTCAGAAAATAAAAGGAGTTTTGCAAGTTTTCTATTATTGAATAAATTACAAAACTTTATAATACCGTTATTTTGTTTGATTACTAACGCGCGGGTGTGTGGGGGGGACACCCCGCGCGCGGCTAAAGCCGCAAAAAGCCTGATTTAGATCAATGGGGGTGAGGCGAGTGTTCACGTATAGCCCACGCCCTACCGTCTGAATTCAAAATTCTTAATTCTTCATTGACCTGCATAATTTACAAAATATTTAAAAATATTTATATTACCCCCTTTACAAACGGGATGATTTAGTGTATAATACTATCCCGGTATGAGCTTTTACCGCACGCTTGGTTTTCGGATACGCGATCACCCGCCGATGGCTCGGTGTACGGAATAATTATTTTGAAAGGTGAAATTGAAATGACCAAAGAAAAGAAGCAGGAAATAATCGCCGCTTACAAAACTCATGAGAGCGACACCGGTTCGCCCGAGGTACAGATAGCGATACTCACTACCCGTATCAACGAACTTACGGAACATCTCAAGGTCAACAAGCACGACCACCACAGCAGACGCGGTCTGCTCAAAATGGTCGGTCATCGCCGCAACCTCCTCGGTTACCTCAAA
This sequence comes from Clostridia bacterium, assembly GCA_017615405.1. GTDB lineage: Bacteria > Bacillota > Clostridia > Oscillospirales > Acutalibacteraceae > UBA737. The sequence goes on from JAGAAE010000179.1 coordinate 1,740, forward strand.
GAAAAGGATATCGAGCGTTACAGAGCGATAATAGACAAACTGGGACTCAGAAAGTAATCTATCTGTCCGTCTCTTCTTCATACCGGGAGACGGACGCATCTCGGAGACCTTCCGCACAGGGCGGGAGTTCTCCGATTTTTGCGGTAAATAAACGGAGAGTCTTAAGTGTAGCAGTTACTTTTGCGTCTGGGGAAGCCCCGGCTTGAAAGTAAATGTTATACCTAAGTATCTCCGTAATAAATAAAAGGAGATAAGAAAATGTTTGAAAACTACAAGGTATTCAATTACGAGCTTGCCGGACGTCCTCTTACCATAGAGACCGGTAAAATGGCGGGACTTGCAAACGGCTCCTGCCTCGTCCGCTACGGCGACACGTGCATCCTTGCCTGCGCGACCGCGTCGGCAAGACCGAGAGACGGCATCGACTACATGCCGCTGTCCGTTGACTTTGAGGAGAGGCTTTATTCCGTAGGCCGCATCCCCGGCGGTTACTTCCGCCGCGAGGGCAAACCGACCGAGAAGGCGATACTCACCTCCCGCGTTATAGACAGACCGATCCGTCCGCTTTTCCCGAAGGATCTGCGCAACGACATCAACCTGAGCATGACCGTTTTGGCGGTCGACCATGACAACAGCCCCGAGATCGCGGCGATGATCGGCGCCTCCATCGCGATATCCATATCCGATATCCCGTGGAACGGACCGATAGGCGGCGTTTTCGTAGGCATGGTGGACGGCAGATTCATCATCAACCCGAACGCCGAGCAGAGAGAGCAGAGCACGCTTGAGCTGACTGTCGCCGGTACGGAAGAAAAGGTCGTCATGATCGAGGCGGGCGCGAAGGAAGTATCCGACGAGGATATGTTCAACGCCATCATGTTCGCGCATGAGGAGATCAAGAACATAGTCAGGTTCATCAAATCCATCCAGGCCGAGATCGGCAAGCCGAAGTTCGAATACGAGCATCACGACGTCGACCACGATCTGTACGACAAGATCGCAGCCGAGTTCACCGAGGACGTTAAGCTCGCGCTCGACACGGACGACAAGACCGTCCGCGACGCCGCGATAGACGTTATCAGAGGCAAGATCTACGA
>JAGAAE010000180.1 GCA_017615405.1 Clostridia bacterium
CGGCGAGGGTCGCCAAAAACGCAAGAAGGAGAGCGGTCCCGAAACCAACCTTGATACCGACCGTATTTGCCGCGGCTAACGACATAACCGAAATCGTTATCGCGGCGCCGTCCATATTGATGGTAGCGCCGAGCGGAATGGAAACCGAATACATATCGCGATCAAGTCCGAGTTTTTCGCAAAGAGCCATATTTACGGGAATATTTGCGGCGGAACTGCGAGTGAAAAACGCCGTAATGCCCGATTCTTTAAGGCAACGAAAAACGAGGGGATAGGGATTTTTTCTTAGTGCAATTCCGGCAAGAAGCGGATCAATGACCAAAGCAACGGTCAACATACATCCGCAAAGAAGGGCTAAGAGTTTTCCGTAATTAACAAAAATGGATACTCCGTTTGAATAAACGTTATAATAAACGAGCCCCATTATTCCGAAGGGCGCCAAATTGATTATCCAGCGTACTATCTGGGCTACCGAATCGGAGATATCGGTCAGGGTCTTCTTTGTACCCTCGGAAGCGATCTTTTTTGCCGCAAGTCCCAGAATAACTGCCCAGAAGAGGATGGATATGTAGCGACCTTCGGCAATGGCAACGATCGGGTTTGAGACCATACCGGTCAGAAGATTTTTAAAGACTTCGCCTATCCCGGACGGAGCCGAATTATTTGCCGCCTTGGTAAGTTCGAGCGACTGAGGGAAGACAAAGCTTCCGACAACGCCGACTACCGCCGCCATAAACGTACTGATAAGATAAAGGAGGATGACTAAGCCGAACCGACTGTCAAGCTTTCTGCTCCCCTGCGCAAGGGATGCGACAACAAGCACAAAGACAAGCACGGGTGCCACAGCCTTAAGAGCTCCGACGAACAGGTCTCCCAAGATGGAAATGAATTTCAGTTCATTTCCGTCTGAAAAAGGCATAATATCGTATTTCTTTGTCAAAAAGCCTAATGCAAGACCGATAACAAGACCGATCGCAATGCGAAGGACAAGACTTGTTTTATTGTAAAGTTTAATAATGCCCATAATGCATAATCCCCTCCCGCGTATTATTCCTGCGACTCGGTATCCGATTCTTCGCCTTCGGTTTCGGACTCATCTTTTGACTCGATTTCAGGCTCTTCCTCATCGGATCCTTCGTCATCGTCTTCATCATCGTCATTGAACTCTTCTTCGACGTCAAGACCGAGGCTCTTGCGTTTTTCGATATCTTCGCCCGGATGCTCCTTGTAATAAGGATCGATTATGTATTTCTTTATACCGGGGAAGACCGCATATTGGATCATAAGAAAACGAAATCCCGGAAACGTAAGAAAAGCTACAAGCAATTCGATCAGCAGGATCTGGAACTGAACCGAGGGAATAAGCAAAAGGATCGCCAGGTTCACCGCATATACGAGGATCAGTGAAAACAGACAGATAATATTGTTTTTAAAGCAGATAAAAACAAATTTGAAGCTGTTTGTATAAAGTTGTTTTATCGAATAATTAAAGGTTATGATAAGGGTATAGATATAAAAATTCATAACCACAAAAATAAACAGACCCGCCAAACAGACTCCGAGTCCCAGGACCGCCGCCGTTCCGGTATTGCTCCAATAAAACCTCGTTGCAAAAAACATCAATCCGAAAATGAGCGCATTCAGTATTCCGACGATGAGTCCCTGTTTGAAATTCTTCTTTATGGTCTCAAAAAAGTCGGAAAGCATAAAGGAATGCTTATCCCTCGCGAGGTTTCTCGTTACGTTGGTTATACCCACGTTCGCAAGACCGGAGGGAATTATCAGGATCGACATCAGTATATAAACGGCATTTACCGTCATAAGTTTCCACATATTACGGAAAAACGTTTCAAAAAAAACTATAAAGGTCTTTTTCTTCGGGGCGTCCTTTTCGATCCCCGGACCTTCTTTCGTATAATCAAATAAACCGAAAAATCCAGCCATATTTACTTAATTTCTCCCTTTTTGTAAGTTAACTTGTCAGAGATCTTTATATCCTTGTAACCGAGCGTATAAGAAATATGCGCGACGATCGGAACAAAACAAATGACTGCAAGCATAACGATAAATCCCCAAATCGGCACGTTTGCCAATGAATGCTGACCCATTGCGGAATTTAAGATCTTAAGGTAGATAACGTTGAATATCTTGAAATATCCGACCGACGTTGATGGTCTGACAAATCGCAGGACAACGTAGACAATAAAGAAGATAATATCGGGAGATACCGCTAAAATACCAACCTTCAGTCCCCGCAGCTTATCTTCGGCGTAATGACCGCATCTTACCGCGTTCTGGTCCTTGTTGCCGACCGTATAGGTCTTATCATAAACAAATACCGTCAGAATAAAAAGCGACAAGGCGGTATAGACGATATAATCGACCACCTTACCGGTTTTGCTCGTAACGCTGACTTTGGTTACCCTTAAGCCCTCTTTTTCAAATTCCGCCGACTTTTTATCGTCACCGTCTTTCAGATAATGGGTATATTTTTCGACCGTCTTCCCTTTTTCATTCGTAACGTAGGCAACGTAGCCGCTTTTAAACAGTTCTCCGTTCAAAAGAGACAGCGAGGCAAGAAGTATCGCACACATTATGGATACGACTACGATATTAAGAAATAAGGAAAAAGAAAGTTTAATATTTCTGCTCATTTTGCATTTCCCCAAATTAGTAATAATAAAGATATTATACACTATAATGAATGAAAATGCAAGACGCAGCCTTAAAGATAAAACGGATCCGCCTTAAAGATAAAACGGATCCGTCGTTTTAATAACAGAA
>JAGAAE010000181.1 GCA_017615405.1 Clostridia bacterium
CTTCTATTCCCTTTGTTTTAAGGACGTGACCTAAGAAAACGACCTTGTTATCCCGCGAAGCGTAAGGAATTTGCTTTTTTGATATTTCATCGACCTTTATCGGATTCGGGCAAAAGACCGATTTTTCGGCAAATCCGTTATCCGAAAGTGCTGAAAATGTTTCATCATCGATCGCTATGACCTTGGCGGCGGCGTTTAAAACGCGTTTCAAACGTTTACGTTCCCTACAGTTTTGAGAAAAGGTCTCGGGGACCCTGCCGTAATGCAGGTGGATAACGAGAGGAACGCCGCGTTTAACGGCTTTTTTCGCAATGGCATTGTCCCTGAACAAGGCGAGACCGCCGCTCGTTGTAAGGTGGATGACGTCGGGTGCCGTTTTCAGTTCCTTTGAAAGCCTGCGCATAACACCGAACAGACCGAAAACTCCGAAAAAAACCCGTTTAAAAATGGTCAGATCACCGCGATATCGGGGAGAAATATTGATATGGCTTAATTCTACGTCTTTTCGATGACTTATCTCATTCAAGACCGTTTCGGACCACCTGGTTATTCCTCCGGTAGGCGGCGGGACCGGCGAGATCAGTAAAACTTTCATAACTCATTCCACGAATTCATTATTTCATCATAAGAATTTTTTGAAGAATAGTTTTCAGACAGATAAGAAAATCCGTTATCTCCCATTTTGTGAAGATCGGAGGATATACACCTTGGTATCAGCGAGGAAAAGTTATCGACGCTGTTGCTTTCGCACCACCAGCCGAATCCGCCGTCGCTGATCACGGCGCCGATATCGCTTGCTCTGTCGGTACAGGCAAGGACCGGGATCCCGACCTGCATATACGAAAGAAGCCTGCTCGGAAAATTCGGAATGGTGAAACGGTGATCAAGAAATATCATCCCGACGTCACACGAAGCCGTTACGGTATCGTATTCATCCTTCGGCAGAGATCTCATAAGACGGACGTTTTGCGGTTTTTCGTCCTTTACAAAGGCGTCAATAGCACCGTATTCGGTACCGTCGCCTATGATCAGGTAATAAACGTCGCCGTTTTCTTTCCCGGCGCGAAGACAATCTATAAGAAACGGGATCCCCTGGGGTTTACCGAGGTTTCCGCCATAAACAAAAACCTTTTTGTCAAGCGGTATCCCGTATTTATTTCGGACGGTTTCTTTTTGTTCTGCGGTCAGCCTTTTATCCGTAACCTCGATCGAATTCGGACAGATGCCGACCTTTGCTTTATCAAGTCCGCGATTATGCCTGATGATATAATCGGCATTTGCTTTGCTCATACAACCTATACGGTCGGATATATCATAAAGAGTTTTCTCGCGTTTGCGAAAGTATTTGTAAATCTTTCCTTTAAGCCCGGTCTTTTTAAACAATCCGATATCGACCGCATTTTGAGGAAAAATATCCTTAAGCATAAGATAGGTTTTTGCGCCGTCACGTTTTTTGGCGTATTTAACCGCGTTAAGCAGCGTTATCGGCGGCGTTGAATACAGTATCAGGTCAAATTTCGTATCTTTGAAATACCTTTTTACCGCCGTTTTGAACTGATGACCCATCATAAGGGTCGATATCCCTTTTTCAAGTGGATTTGTCTTTTGAACGTTCCCGATCTTCAGTTTCAAAAGGTGACCGTTTTCTTCAAAGCGGGTGTCCTTCCCGAAACGCCTTTCGGTCGGCGATATGCAGTAGACCTCATTGCCGCCGACTATAAATTCCCTTAAAAGATCGCAGTAAATATTGCGATCGGAAAAGGAGGAAAAATCGAGCAAGGTCAGAAACAAAATCTTCATTTGATTTTCCTGACAGGTACGCCGACATAAGTACCTTTTTCGTCTAAATCTTTTATAACCACTGCTCCGGCGCCGATGACGGTCTTCGGAGCAATCGAAATATTATTTATAATGATCGCGCCGGCTCCTATAAACACCTCAGAACCGACCCTGACGGTCCCTGCAAGATGGGATCCGACACCTATATGCGAATAATCGCCTAAATCACAGTCGTGGTCAACCGAGCTTTGGGTGTTGACTATAACTCCCCTGCCGACCTTTGCACCGGGGTTTATGACGGCGCCCGCCGTAACGACGGTACCTTCACCGATCGTAACGTTATCCGAAATAATGGCGGACGGATGAACAAGCACCGCAAGATCGCCTTTTGCCGCAACGACCTTCTCAATGAATGCTTTTCGCGTGGCATTATCGCCTATCGCGACAAAAAAATCATATTCACCTACGAAAGACGGCAACAGTGTGGTGGGACCCTTAACGTTTTCTTTGTCCAACCTCACGTCGTCTAAAAACTCGATAACCTTATAATTGCATATCTTAGCGATCTCGGCACAGACGGCGCCCTGGCCGCCGGCACCGATAATCATCAGTTTACTTCTCATTTATGTAATCCCTTACAACGTTTGTGCCGTGAAACATCTCCATCGTTTCATCGGCTGTCGCATTAACACCCCTTCGGGTGAAAACGTTGACTATGGTTTTGCCGAATATCTTAAGATCCAGCGCAAAAGATATATTATCGACGTACCATACGTCCATTTCAAATTTTTCTTCCCAGGAAAGCTCGTTTCTGCCGTTGACCTGGGCCCAACCGGATATACCCGGTCTGACTTCATGCCGCCGCATTTGCTCGGGAGTGTAGTATTCAAGATAATCAACAAGCAACGGACGGTTGCCGATAAATGACATTTCGCCGCGAAGGATATTGTATATCTGCGGCAATTCGTCAAAACTCAGTTTTCTTATGATCGCACCCGTGCGGGTCATTCTTTCCATATCGGACAGTTTCTTGCCGTCCTTCTCGGTTTCGACCCGCATCGTGCGAAGTTTATAGATCCTGAAGATTTTGCCGTTGCGACCCGGTCGGTCCTGAACAAAGAAAGCGGGACCCTTTGATTCGATCTTGATCGATACGTAACATATCGAAACGATGATCAAAGCGGGTATAAAAAGGATGAGTGCAAAGACAATGTCAAGAACGCGCTTAACATATCTGTTATACACACCTTTACTTCCCTTTTTCACAAGGCATTCTCCTTAGTATCTGCGATAGAGTCAATAGTTACTTTTTGACGTAGAATAAATCAATGACCGTTTTTTCAAGAGCATCCTTATCAGGATAAAACTCCATAAATCTCTCACCGATCTTTGATTCACCTTCGATATCAATAAATCCGGAAAAAGTATAACCGGAAAAGGTCTCTTGAAGGGAATTCAGCCTTGTTAACGAACAGTCCGTTACGATACTGTCTGAGATCGTCGGAAAAATATTTATAAGATATTCGTCGTCGGCTTCGTTCTTTTCGCGAACGGCGGCAAACAGTTTAAGAAGGTATTCTCTTTGCCTGGTCATACGTTTAGCGTTGGAACTGTCTTCAAGACCGCCCCTTGCGCGAACGAATTTAAGCGCCTGATCCCCGACAAGTTTTACGGTCGCACCCTTTATAAAGGCGGGATCGACCGAAGTCATATCGTCTTCGATGGTGACGGTTATGCCGCCTACGCTGTCATTTATCACCGGAACGGTGTCCATGGTAAACGATGCGTAATTATCGATCTTGACTCCGAGAAGAAGGTCGGAGACGGCTTCTGCCGTATTCCGACAACTCATCTCTTTGCCGTCACCCTCACTGTGAGCAAGAGCTATCGGCTCCTTGACGGTCTTGACTCTGGTTCCGTCGAGAGCGAGCATATTGACGTCGGTCACCGTGTCCCGATTTATATGAAGCGCCGTTATCTTTTCGTTTTTTGCATCAAAGACAAAGAGCAGGATAAAGTCCGCCTGCTTTTGCTCGACGCCATCTTCATTTTCTTTGTTTGTTACGTCAAGTCCGATAGCCAAAAAAGTGGAGATATCCTTATTGAGAACATAGTCCGACCCTCCGAAAGAAACGACGTCGGTATCAACGACCGTTTCTTTAATTTCGGGTTCCTCTTCCTTCTCAAACTTTTTCAGGATGAATACCATCGTAATGACGAGAGCAACGGTCAGAGCGATCGAAGAAACGGAAATAATGACCTTTGTTTTTTCGCCGGCCATATATTATTTTGCTTTCAAAGCCTTGATCTTATAAACGGACAATCCGCCTAAAACCAACGAAGCAAAGAGAGCGAAATAAACGATCGAAAGATCAACGTCGCCCGTCTTCGGAGAACCGGTAACCTTGTTGACTACTATGGCATACGGAGCCGAAAGAACGGTGGTCGTGAAGGTAACGGTTTTACCGTCGGCAGAAAGTACCGCATCATTAAC
>JAGAAE010000182.1 GCA_017615405.1 Clostridia bacterium
ATTGAAAAAGATAAGAAAAGGTGTTATATTAAACTACAGTGTTTACTATGAAATCGATGCATTAAAATCAGGCTTGATTTTATTCTTGTTGTCTGAACGGATTTGTAACATCTTTTAAGTGCTGTGATGAATTTAAACGCGTCAAAAAGGAGATTGAACGTGCTATGAACATAAAAAAAATGACCGCAAAAAATGACTACCCGATCAAGGTCGTCCAGTTCGGAGAGGGTAACTTTCTTCGCGCCTTTGTTGATTATTTTATCGATATTGCAAACGAAAAAGGAGTTTTCGGCGGCGGGATCGCGATAGTCAAGCCGATATCCTTCGGCTCGCTCGACGCATTCCGTGAGCAGAACAACCTCTATACCGTCGTCCTTCGCGGCAAGGAAAACGGTGAGGTCATAAACTCAAGCCGTGTTATCACCTCGGTTAGGAAGGTGCTCGACTGTAAGGATGATTTTGACGAGTACATGGCGCTTGCCCGTCTTGATACACTCCGCTTTGTTGTGTCAAACACCACCGAAGCAGGTATCGTTCTCGACGAAAAGGACCATCTTGACGGTCTTCCCGAGACCTATCCCGGAAAACTTACAAAATTCCTTTATGAGAGGTATAATGCCTTTTCCGATGATAAGGAAAAGGGGCTTGTTATTCTTCCCGTTGAACTTATCGAGAACAACGGCGGAAAACTTAAAGATTGCGTTTTGGCGCTTTCAAAAATATGGGATCTGCCGCAGGAGTTTATAAACTGGGTTGAAGGAAACAACGTTTTCTGCTCTACGCTTGTGGATAGAATTGTAACCGGCTATCCGAGAGGCTATGCCGATAAGGTCTGCGCAGAATTGGGCTACGAGGATAAACTTGTTGACATCGGCGAGCCGTTCGGGCTTTGGGTTATCGAGAGCAAAAAGGATATAAGCGAAGAATTACCCTTTGATAAAATCGGACTCCCGGTAGTCTTCACCGACGATCAGAAACCCTACCGTGAAAGAAAGGTAAGGGTGCTTAACGGTGCACATACCTCAAGCGTTCTCGCGGGATATCTTTACGGACTCGATATCGTCAGGGACTGTATGTATGACGAGGTAATGGGCAAATTCGTTCGCAAGGTCGTAAACGAGGAGATCGTTCCGCAGGTCAATTTGCCGATAGACGAGGTAAAGGCGTTTGCATCAAGCGTTTTTGAGCGTTTTGAAAATCCCTTTATCGATCACGCCCTTCTTTCGATATCCCTAAACTCTGTTTCCAAATGGAAAGCGAGGGTTTTGCCGTCTTTTAAAGATTATTATAAAAACAACGGCAAACTGCCGAAACTTATAACCTTTTCCTTTGCGGCACTTCTTGCGTTTTATTCATCGAACGATTTAAGGGACGACGGTCTTTATGCCAAAAGACCCGACGGCGACGAATACGTTATCCACGACGATAAAGCCGTTCTTGAATTCTTTGCCGAGAATACAAGTACGCCCGGTTTTATCGAAAAGGTTTGCAAAAACACCGCCTTCTGGGGCGAAGATATGACAAAATATGAAGGCTTTGCCGAAACGGTTTCAGCCTTTTATGCCGATATAAGAAACGATATCAAATCGGCACTCTCTGAGGTAATTAAATGAAGTGTATAAAGATTCATCCTGCCGATAGCGTAGCGGTTGCTCTCGTCGATCTTAAAAATGGCGAAAAAGTTACGGTCGACGGGAAAGAAACGGAACTTAAAAGTGATATCCCCGCCGGGCATAAATTTGCCTTAAAAGATATAAAAGAAAATGAGAATATCATCAAATACGGCTACCCGATAGGGCGCGCAAAGGCGGATATTGCCGAGGGCGAGCATATACATACTCATAACACAAAATCAAATCTTTCGGATATTAAGGAATACACCTACACGCCCGATTTTGTCGAAATGCCGAAATCGGCGGCTGAAACTTTTATGGGTTACGTCCGCAAAAACGGCGACGTCGGTATTCGTAATGAAATATGGATAATACCGACTGTCGGTTGCGTAAACTCGGTCGTAAAGGCGATCGAAAACGGCTCAAAACAGTATGTGACCGAAGGAATTGACGGTGTTTACTCATATAATCACCCCTACGGCTGCTCCCAGCTCGGCGACGATATGGTAAACACACTTAAATATCTTTCGGGGCTTATAAATCACCCGAATGCCGCGGCGGTGCTTGTTGTGGGGCTTGGCTGTGAAAACGGTAATATCGGGGAGCTGAAAAAGGTTCTCGGTGACTATGATCAAAACCGCGTTAAATTCCTTATTTGTCAGGATAGCGCTGACGAGGTTTCCGAAGGAATAGAGATAGTTAAAGACCTTTCGGAATACGCGTCACGTTTCAGGAGGGAAGAGTGCCCTGCAACGAAACTTAGGATCGGGCTTAAATGCGGCGGCTCGGACGGTCTTTCGGGTATCACCGCAAACGCTCTTGTCGGCGCATTTTCGGATATGCTTATCGGTATGGGCGGCAGTACCGTTCTTACCGAGGTGCCCGAAATGTTCGGCGCCGAAACCATCTTGATGAACAGATGCCGTACAAAAGAGTTGTTTGACAAAACGGTCGATCTTATAAACGATTTCAAAAAGTATTTTATACGCTACGGCGAAAAGATAGACGAAAACCCCTCGCCCGGAAATAAAGCAGGGGGAATAACCACCCTTGAGGATAAATCCCTCGGATGCGTTCAAAAGGGCGGAACGGCGCCCGTCGAGGATGTTCTTGACTATGGCGAACAGATAAAGGAAAAGGG
>JAGAAE010000183.1 GCA_017615405.1 Clostridia bacterium
CAACCCCGAAAAGACCATCAGCTCGATCAAAAGAGAAATGGGATCGGATCATAAGGTATCGATCGACGGAAAGGACTACACTCCGCAGGAGATCTCGGCTATTATCCTTCAAAAGCTGAAAGCCGATGCAGAAAGTTACCTCGGAACGACCGTTTCAGAAGCGGTCATCACCGTTCCGGCATACTTTACCGACGCTCAGCGTCAGGCAACGAAGGACGCAGGCAAGATCGCCGGACTTGAAGTCAAGAGAATTATCAACGAGCCGACTGCTGCAGCCCTCGCATACAGTATCGACAAAGAGGAGGACCAGAAGGTTATGGTCTACGACCTCGGCGGCGGCACCTTCGACGTATCGGTCATCGAGATGGGCGACGGCGTTCAGGAGGTTCTCGCAACAGCCGGTAACAACCGTTTAGGCGGCGACGATTTCGACAAGAGAATAATGGACTATATCGTTTCGACCTTCAAGGCAGAGCAAGGCATTGATCTCTCGGGCGATAAAATGGCTATGCAGAGGGTCAAAGAGGCAGCCGAAAAGGCAAAGATCGATCTTTCGGGAATGACTACCGCGAACATCAATCTCCCGTTCATCACCGCCGATTCCACCGGTCCTAAGCACTTTGAAACCACCCTTACAAGAGCAAAATTCAACGAGCTTACCGCCGATCTTGTAGAAGCGACGATGGGACCCGTTCGCCAGGCGCTCTCCGATTCGGGACTTCAGAAGAACGAGATCAACAAGGTCCTTATGGTCGGCGGATCGTCCCGTATCCCCGCCGTTCAGGAAGCCGTTAAGAACTTTATGGGAAGTGAACCCTTCAAGGGCATCAACCCCGATGAATGCGTTGCCATCGGTGCCGCTCTTCAAGCCGGTGTTTTAGGCGGCGACGTTAAGGGTCTTCTCCTTCTCGACGTTACTCCCCTTTCCCTCGGTATCGAGACAATGGGCGGCGTTTCCACCAAGGTAATAGAGAGAAATACCACCATTCCTACCAAGAAGAGTCAGATATTCTCTACCGCCGCAGACGGTCAGACCTCTGTTGAGGTACACGTTCTCCAGGGCGAACGCGAATTTGCCAAGGACAACAAGACCCTCGGCGTATTCCACCTTGACGGCATCGCACCGGCTCCCCGCGGCGTACCGCAGATCGAGGTAACCTTCGATATCGACGCAAACGGTATCGTTCACGTTTCGGCGAAGGATCTCGGCACAGGCAAGGAAAACAACATCACCATCACCTCCAACACCAATATGTCGAAGGAAGATATCGACAAGGCGGTCAAGGAAGCCGAAGCCTATGCAGCCGAGGATAAGAAGCACCGTGAAGCGGTCGATATCCGCAACAACGCCGACCAGATGATCTATCAGACCGAAAAGACGATAAATGATCTCGGCGATAAGCTTGACGCCGACGAGAAGTCAAAGATCGAGACCGCAAAGGACGCTCTTAAAGAGGCGCTCAAGGGTGAGGATATCGACGCTATCAAGGCAAAACAGGAAGAGCTTCAGAAGGAGCTTTACGCCGTTAGCGAAAAGGTTTACAAAGCCGCGCAGGAAGCTCAGGCGGCCGCAGGTGCAAACCCGACCGGCAACCCGGGCGCAGAAGGCGCAAACGCCGACAACGTTTATGACGCCGATTTCACCGACGTCGACGACAACAAATAATTAAATAAGCGAAGATTATCAGGGTGGCGCTCGCCACTCTGATATCCGTTACATATTGATTTGCAGGAGAATGTGTTTTGGCTGATAATAAGAGAGATTATTATGAAGTTTTAGGCGTCGACAAATCGGTCGGCGACGACGAACTGAAAAAAGCTTACAGAAAAGCCGCAAAAAAATATCACCCCGATCTGCATCCGGGCGACAAGGAAGCCGAAAAGAACTTCAAAGAGGTCAACGAAGCTTATGAGGTCTTATCGGATAAAGAAAAACGTGCCCGCTACGACCAGTTCGGTCATGCCGGAGTCGACCCCAATTTCGGTGCCGGCGGCGGTGGTTTCGGCGGAGGCGGTTTCGGTGATTTCGGAGATTTAGGCGATATCTTCGGTTCCTTCTTCGGAGGCGGTTTCGGTGGTTTTGGCGGTCGTCAAAGAGACCCGAACGCGCCGACACGCGGAAATGACACCTCTGCCGCCGTTAATATTTCTTTTGAAGAGGCGGCAAAGGGCTGTAAAAAGACCGTCAAGGTCACCAAGATCGACAACTGCAACGATTGCAAAGGAACAGGCTGTGAAAAAGGCAGTACCTCAAAAACCTGCCCCGTTTGTCACGGAAGCGGAAGGGTCGACACCGTTCAGCGGACGCCGTTCGGTCAGATCCGTTCCCAGACCGTTAGCAGTAACTGTCACGGAAGCGGTAAAATAATCGACAATCCCTGCCATACCTGCGCGGGAAAGGGTCGCATACGCCATACCGTCGAAAGAACTATCGAGATCCCTGCAGGTATTGATGACGGTCAGGTATTATCGGTCAGAGGCGGCGGTGACGCAGGCAGAAATAACGGTCCATCGGGAGATTTGAGGGTCAGCGTAAACGTTCGTCCTCACCCGATTTTCGAGCGAGACGGCTACGACGTTTACTGCGAAATACCTATCACCTTTACCGAGGCGGCTCTCGGAGCCGAGATAACCGTTCCCACACTTGACGGAAAGGTCAAATTCCAGATCCACGAGGGCACTCAGCCGGGCGACGAATTCAAGTTAAAGGGTAAAGGCATCCAGCGTCTTAATTACATCGGGAAAGGCGACCAATACGTTAAGATAACGGTCGAGGTCCCAAAGGATCTGTCCAAAGAGCAAAAGCAGAAGCTTAAGGAGTTTGATTCGGTTACAACCGAAAAGAACTATAAAAAGAAACGGTCTTTTATTGACAAAGCGAAGGATTTCTTTAAGGATTAATAGTAAGAAACAACACCATTTCAAATTTGATCTGGTGTTGTTTTTTATAACTTTCCAATCAATCAAACATAAAAAACGTTTAACACCGGACGCTGATTGAGATAATAACCTGATTTGCGAGATAATAATAACCTTACTTGCATTTTTTTAACCATTATGATATAATAACATTAATACACAAATTGAATACACGTTTCCCTTGATGGCAAAGTGTATATTTTTAGGTTCAAATGAACACTCTGTTTTTTGTGCTTTGCCTTAATGGATATTAGTTTGTAATTCAACTTGTATGGTAGCAATTGGAACAGTACTTTTTTCGGTGCGTGCCACTTCAGTTGCACACGTTTTTTATTTTTCAGGGGGAATAAGAAAATGAAAAAAATGCTTTTATTGTTTTTGTTAATCGGATTTTTGTTCAATATGGCGGGATGCAATAACGGTGACTCAAAAACAAAAAGTAAAAAAGTCAAAAACCAAGAAGTCCAAGAACAAGAAGGGGCTCTACCTCCAGATCTACGAGAGCCACTGGGACCCCCAGAGGGGCCACACGGTCCACAGCTCGGTGAGGGCGATCGGCTACGAGCACGAGCTCAGGGAGTCGG
>JAGAAE010000184.1 GCA_017615405.1 Clostridia bacterium
ATACGGTCGTATATCTTAATATACCGAAAATAGACCCTGAAACCGAAAAATATACTGAATACTGCGAGTTGCAGGAAGCACCCTATGAGATCGTTGACCGACTGAAAGAAGATTATGAATTCATTTCGGGTGATGACCTTTCGGAGGACGATAACGGCGAGACCTTCGATATAAAAACGCCGATAGTTACCCTTAAATATCCGGAAAAATGGAAGGATAAAGCCGATATCGCAATAACCGACGATTCGGTAACCATTATGCGAAACGGACAAGAGGTTATAAAACTGTCGTTTTCGGGCGATGAAGGATATCTGCTCGGCGAGTATAACGGTACGCCCGTCAGGATCACTACCTATTCGGGCGATGACAGGGAACTTGCGGCAATGCGTGACGACGGCGATATAATGCTCGATCATCTTATGAGAGATCCGGCTTTTAAAAGGGCAAATCAGCCTGTATCGGAGTAAAAAAGCGAGGTAAAAAATGATCCATCCCAATCTTGAAACCGAAAATAAGACGATACTTGTTACCGGCGCGGCGGGCTTTATCGGCGCGGCGCTTGTTACAAAGTTCATCAAAAACACAGAGAAGGTTACCGTTATCGGGCTTGATAATCTGAGCGACTATTACGACGTTTCGCTTAAAGAACACCGCTTGCGTGAGATCGAAAAAGCGGCAGGCGGAAAAACGGACGTCAAATGGATATTTATAAAAAGCAACGTCGCCGATAAAGAATCAGTTGAAAAACTTTTTTCGGAGTATCGTTTTGATATCGTCGTCAATCTTGCGGCGCAGGCGGGAGTAAGGTATTCAAGTTTGAATCCCGATGCCTATATCGAGTCAAATATCATCGGATTTTATAACCTTCTCGAAGCCTGCCGCCATCATCCTGTCGAGCATCTTGTTTTTGCTTCTTCCTCTTCGGTCTACGGAGCGAACAAAAAGATACCCTATTCGGTCGATGACAAGGTTGATAACCCCGTATCCTTGTATGCCGCAACCAAAAAAAGCGACGAGCTTTTGGCGCACGCCTATTCAAAACTTTATAATATCCCTTCGACGGGACTGCGGTTTTTTACGGTCTACGGACCTGCCGGCAGACCCGATATGGCGTATTTCGGTTTCACCGACAAACTCAGAAGCGGCGAGAAAATCAAAATATTCAATTACGGCGATCTTAAACGCGATTTTACCTATATTGACGATATTGTCGAAGGGATCCTGAGGGTCATACAAAGGGCGCCCGAAAGGAAAAACGGCGAAGACGGGTTACCCGTTCCGCCGTACCGTATTTATAATATAGGAAACAGCAAACCTGAAAATCTCCTTGAATTCATAACCGTTCTTCAGGAGGAACTTATTAAGGCGGGTGTTCTGCCCGGAAATTATGATTTTGAGTCCCATAAAGAACTTGTCCCGATGCAGCCGGGCGACGTTCCGATAACCTTTGCGGATACGACCGAACTTGAAGCCGATACCGGTTTCAGACCCGACACTCCGCTTCGTGAAGGGCTTAAAAGATTTGCCGAGTGGTATAAAGACTATTATAAAGTGTAAGGAGCTTTCTTATGAAAATTGCAGTAGCCGGAACGGGATACGTCGGACTGTCAATAGCTTGCCTGTTGGCACAGCATAATTCGGTAACGGCGGTCGATATCATTTCAGAAAAGGTTGAAATGATAAACGGCAAAAAATCCCCGATCGCAGATAAAGAGATAGAAGAATATCTTGCAAACAAGCAACTTGACCTTGTTGCCACGACCGACGGTTTGTCGGCGTATAAGGACGCCGATTTTATCGTTATCTCGACCCCGACCAATTATGACGAAAAGAAAAATTATTTTGACACCTCCTCGGTCGAGAGCGTTATCAGTCAGGTGATCTCGGTAAATCCCGACGCGATAATGATAATAAAATCTACCGTTCCCGTGGGCTTTACCGAAGGCGTTCGCAGGGCGTTCGGTACGGATAACGTCCTTTTCAGCCCCGAGTTTTTAAGGGAAGGGAAGGCGCTTTACGATAACCTCTATCCGAGCAGGATAATCGTCGGAGTACCGACCGATGACGGGCGGCTTATGGATGCCGCAAAAACGTTTGACGGACTTCTTGTTGAGGGCGATGTAAAAGAAAACATTGATATCCGTTATATGGCTCCGACCGAGGCGGAAGCGGTAAAACTTTTTGCAAATACCTATCTTGCACTCAGGGTATCGTTTTTTAACGAACTTGATACCTATGCGGCAATACGCGGACTTGATTCGAGGGCGATCATCGAGGGTGTAGGGCTTGATCCCCGCATAGGATCTCACTATAACAATCCGTCGTTCGGTTATGGCGGTTACTGTCTGCCGAAAGATACGAAACAGTTGCTTGCCAACTATAACGACATCCCGCAGAATATTATCTCCGCGATAGTCGCGGCAAACAGTACGAGAAAGGACTTTATAGCCGATCAGATAATCTCCAAGGACCCCAAAACCGTCGGCATTTACCGTCTTACGATGAAATCCGGCAGCGATAATTATCGCCAAAGCTCTATCCAGGGCGTTATGAAGCGCATAAAAGCCAAGGGCATCGAGGTCATCGTTTATGAGCCGACAATGAAGGAAAAGACCTTTTTCAACAGTAAGGTAACGTCGGATCTCAATGAATTTAAAAACAGTTGTGACGTAATTATCGCAAACCGTTACAGTGACGATTTATCCGACGTTAAGGACAAGGTTTATACAAGGGATCTTTTCTATAAAGATTAAAAACATATCAGGAGGAAAAAATCATGGATCAGCAAAACAACGGATTGAAAAGGCAGTTAAGCCCGATGCACGTCTGGGCGATAGCCTTCGGATGTATCATCGGATGGGGAAGCTTTATTAACCCCGGCAAGAAATTCCTGCCGAATTCGGGCGTCGCGGGAACGGCGATCGCAATGCTTCTCGGCGCGCTTGTAATGGTTATCATCGCCTTCAGCTATGCCTATATGGTGCCGAAATTTCCGAAAGCCGGCGGTGAATTCACCTTTGCCAAGAACTGTTACGGCAAGATCCCCGCGTATATCTGCGGATGGTTTTTGGTGGCGGCGTACCTTACAAACGTTCCTATGAACTCGACCGCAATAGGTCTTATCGTTGAAAAACTCGGATTTTCGGTACTTAAACACGGTTTCAGTTATAGAATAGCCGGTTTTGAGGTTCACTTTGCCGAGATAATCTTCGCAATGTGTATTCTGATCCTCTTTGGTATTCTTAATATTATCGGCGTTAAAAAAGCCGGTATCGTTCAAACCGTTCTTGCCTCGCTTCTGGCAATTTGTGCTTTTACTCTCTGCATAGCGGCGCTTATTTCCGCCAAGGCGAAGGGCATAAATATGACCCCTGTTTGGG
>JAGAAE010000185.1 GCA_017615405.1 Clostridia bacterium
AATTTTCGGACTGCTCTCTACTCCCGCCAATACCACCCACGTCCTCTTGAAAACCGCTTTTAAGGCGGTTTTCGCTTACAAGGTGTTTTTCCGCCGCGCATGTCGCCGAAAAAACAAATCGACGCCGTTTCCGGCGTCGAAGTTCAAAATATGGTTTATCGTCAGGCTGTATCGCCCTCTTCGGAGGGCGATTCTTTATTTCTATTAAAGTTTAAAACTGATCGTCTTACCCGACGGAGAAAAGCCTCTGTATTTTACGACGGCACTGTCAAACATACGCTTTGCCGCCATTGTTGAGGGAGTTTCGGCATATTTATCGCTTAGATATACTACCTCGGTTATCCCCGATTGGATTATCGCCTTGGCGCACTCGTTACAGGGAAAAAGCGTCGTATAGCAAACGGCGTTTTTAAGCGAGCCGCCGTGACAGTTGAGAATGGCATTGAGCTCGGCGTGGCAAACGTAGACGTACTTACTGTCGAGCGGATCGCCTTCCCTGTCCCACGGGTATTCGTCGTCATCGCAGCAACGAGGCATTCCGTTATACCCCATTGAAATGATCTTATTTTCGCGGTCAACGATGCAGGCGCCGACCTGGGTCGAGGGATCCTTGCTCCGCATAGACGAAAGGAACGCGACCCCCATAAAATATTCATCCCACGAAAGATAGTCTTCTCTTTTCATAATAATCACCATTTCTTTTCAAGACACAAAATGCGGTTAAAAATCACGAAATGGTGATTATTATATCGCATCTGTTTCGGTTGCCTTTGATTCAAAGGCGAGAAACAGGCGTCTTTATAATTAATAGCGTGATTTTTCACGCTATCACCCTTTTAAGGTTTATACCTATATTCTAATACAAGCAACGGTCTTTTTCAAGGTCTTATTTTTTATCCTCGTTTATTTCATCTATGACCTTTAAAAGCTCGCACGGAGTTTTTATGATGAATTTTGCATTATTGGAAAGAAGTTCGTTTTCATCCCTGAAACCCCAGAGCTCACCGACGGGATAGGCTCCGCTGTTGAAGCCCGCCAAGACGTCGTTCTTGGAATCGCCCAAAAAGACACACTCGCTGGGTTTTACGCCGAGTTCGTCCATAACCATAAGCGTGGTAGTGGGGTCGGGCTTTCCGGGAACGCCCTCTCTTTTTCCGGAAATAACGTCAAATACGTCGCCATAGGCATTTTTAACGACCTTATCCGCCATATTCTGCGCCTTGTTAGTGACGACAGCGATCTTTATCCCGCGCTCTTTTAAAGCCGTTATAAGCTCCGGCATACCGTCGTACGGCACGGTCGTATCGGCGAAATGCACCGAATAACGCTCAAAGAAAACGTTTTTTACCTTGTTAAATACGTTTACGTCGCAATCAGGCGGCAGCGCCCTTTCGAGCATCTTAGGGATCCCGTCGCCGACAAACATTTTATATTTCTCGGTTTCATGTTCGGCAAAACCGAATTGCCGCAGAGTAAAATTGACCGAATCTGCAAGGTCTTTGAGTGAGTTTACAAGTGTTCCGTCCAAATCAAATAAAACCGCTTTTATCATAATATCACCTTTTTTTGCATAAAAAAAGTCTTGGCAGGGATCCTAACCAAGACTTTTTAAAACAACATTTTCCGTTAAATTGCTCTTGTAACCTTATTGGAACGCAAGCAACGGGTGCAAACGTTTATACGACGGGGAGTGCCGTTAACGATAGCCTTTACTTTTTTTACGTTGGGTTTCCAGGTTCTGTTGGAACGTCTGTGAGAATGGGAAACCTTGATTCCGAAAGCAATTTCTTTGTTGCAGATATCACATTTAGCCATGGTCTGCACCTCCTTAAGAGTATTCATTGATACTGTTTTTTTCGTAACAGTGGTATTATAACAAAAAAACTCAAAAAATGCAAGACTTTTTTGTTTTTATTTGGGATTTTTTTAGTTTTCGCTGCCTTTTGGTCTTAACATAAGCCTCTTTACGACCGTGTCGGTCGGCTGACCTTCGTACAAAACGCCATAGCAAATTTCGATTATCGGCATTGAGACCTCATATTTTTGAGCAAGTTGGTATCCGACGTAGGTCGCATAGTATCCCTCGACCGTTCCGACCGTTTCAAGCGCCGTTTTGACGTCCGTTCCGCTTCCGACAAGGTATCCGAAACGGTTGTTGCGGCTATGCCTTGAAGTACAGGTCACAACAAGGTCGCCGATGCCCGTAAGCCCGGCAAACGTCTTCTCTTTTGCGCCCATCTTTACGCCGAGCTTTGCCATTTCGGAAAGTCCTCTCGTGATAAGCGCCGCTTTACTGTTGTCGCCGAGTTTAAGCCCGTCGCAGATGCCGGCGCATATCGCAATGGCGTTTTTAAGCGCACCGCCTAATTCCACGCCGATCATATCATCGCTCGTGTAGATCCTGAAATATTCGTTTGAAAGCTCTGTTTGAACGATCGTTGCAGCCAAAAGACTCTTTGAGGCGGCGACTATCGAGGTCGGTATCCGTCGCGCGACCTCCTCGGCATGGGAGGGTCCCGAAAGGACTACGATCCTGGCGGTCGGGATCTCCTGCTCGATCACTTCGGACATTCTTAAAAAGGTGTCCTTTTCAATTCCCTTTGAAACGTTGACGATAACGCCGGGTCTTTTATATACCGAAAGGCTTTTTGCGACCGTTCTGACGGCTTTGGAAGGTACGGCAAGGATCGTAATATCCGAGCCCTCAACGACCGACATATCGGTCGTGACGGCAATTGTTTCGGGGATAAAAATACCGCTTAACAATTTTTCATTCGTCCGCTCTTCGATAAGGAGCTTTGCCTCATCCTCAAAGGGGGTCCAGATGGTAACGTCGTGACCGCAGGCATGGGAATGGACCGCTAATGCGATACCGAATCCGCCCGCACCGAGAACGGTTATTTTTGACATTTTTCTTTTTTCTCCTTGTGGATATTACTCTCTTCGCCCCTTATTATCCGCTTTATATTGATAATATGTTTGAGAATGATTATAATGCCGATTATCGACGCCAGAATGACCTTGACGATGATATTTCCTTCGCTGTGATCAATAAGACACGCCGTAATGACGGCAACTGTCGCGGCGGTTATCGAACCGATCGAAACGTAGCCGATGATTATGGTTACGATTGCGAAGGTAAGAAGCCCGATAGCCGTCGTAAGAGGGGTAAACGGAAGGAAAACGCCCGCACCGGTGGCGACCGCCTTTCCGCCCTTGAACCCGAAAAAAATCGGGTAAACGTGACCTATCATACACATTATTCCGCAGACGTAAGCACCGTAGACCGGCATGCTCCACGAATAATCGGAATGATTTGAGATATACTCAAAGACCTTCAGCCCGATAAAGGACGAAAGCGCCCCTTTTAAGAAGTCACAGATGAAGGTAAGTATACCGGTTAACTTACCGCCGACGCGCATAGCGTTGGTACTGCCTGCGTTACCGCTTCCGTAATCACGAACGTCGATCTTGTTTATCTTTTTGGTAAAGATAACGGCAAAATTGATGCTTCCGAGCAGGTAAGCGACAACAACGGATAAAATAGCAAGCCAGATCATTATTTTTCTCCTCTCTCTCTTATAACAAATCTGACGGGTGTTCCCTCAAGCCCGAAGGTCGAGCGAATTTGATTTTCAAGGTATCTTTGATACGAAAAATGGAAAAGGTCGGCGCGGTTGCAGAATGCTACGAAGGTCGGCGGCCTTGTCGACGCCTGGGTCATATAATATATTTTAAGGCGCCTGCCCTTATCGGTCGGCGGCTGGACGCGCGCCGTCGCGTCGGCTAATATATCGTTGAGTTTCCCTGTCGAGATCCTCATCGTGTTCTGGGTGTCAACGTATTTTATGAGCTCAAAAAGCCGATCTATCCTCTGCCCGGTTTTCGCCGAAATGAAGATTATCGGGGCAAAGGGCATAAAGGAAAAATCATTCATCAGTTTTTTGCGGTATTTATCCATGGTCTGACCGTCCTTTGAGACGATATCCCATTTGTTTACCGCTATTATGCAGCCTTTCCCCTGTTCAAGGGCAAGACCGGCAATTTTGGAATCCTGCTCGGTAAAGCCGTCGATTGCGTCTATCATTATTACGCAGACGTCGGATCGCTCTATCGCCATTTTTGCCCGAAGAACACTGTATTTCTCGATTTTATCGTCGATACGGCTTTGACGGCGGATGCCTGCCGTGTCTATAAAGTTAAATCTGCCGAATTTGTTTTCAACAAGGGTATCGATGGCGTCCCTCGTCGTTCCCGCGATATCCGAAACAAGGGTCCTCTCCTCCCCCGCTATCTTATTGACAAGCGAGGATTTTCCGGCGTTAGGCTTGCCGATGACCGCGACCTTGACCGTTTCACCGTCGTCTTCGTCATCAAAGACGCCATCCGGAAGGTTTTTGAAAACCTCATCAAGCAGGTCGCCCGTTCCGTGACCGTGGACCGACGAGACGGCTATCGGGTCGCCGAGACCGAGATTATAAAACTCATAGAAATCGGGAGGAAGATCGCCGATATTATCGCATTTATTAACGCAAAGGACGATGGGCTTTCCGCTCTTTTGAAGCATCGAAGCAACGTCGCTGTCGGTGGCGGTGACCCCCGACTGCAGATCTACGACAAGAACTATGACGTTTGCCGTTTCGATCGCAAGATTTGCCTGATTCCGCATTCCCGAAAGAATGATATCGTCGGTCTTAGGCTCAATACCGCCCGTATCGACGAGCATTATCTTATGACCTCGCCATTCGACGTCGCCGTAGATCCTGTCACGGGTGACGCCCGGCGTATCGTCAACGATCGAGAGCCGTTTACCGATAAGTTTGTTGAAAAGGGTCGACTTCCCGACGTTGGGACGCCCCACGACCGCTACAACGGGTTTTGCCATATCTTTCTCCTTTTTAATAATCCATTATCGCTTCAACGAGCGAAAATCCGTCACATTCGACGGGGGTTATCTTTACTCCGAGTTTTTCGGACAATTCGGCAACGGTGATACTGTCAAGAAACATATCGCCTTCGCTTCGAAGCATTGCCGAAGGGATGAACATTTCGGTACCGAGATCCTCATCCTTTAACTGGTCGTATATATCCGTGGCGGTGACAAGACCGGCAACGGTTATTCGTTTTCCGAAATAATTGTTTATTATCTGCCTTACGTAGATCTTCAGGTTTGCGCGCTTTTTTTCGCACTCAGCCGCAATCTCTTTGATAAGCGGATAGGCGGCGACCCCGGTGACAAGGGTTATGACGCGCGGATCTTTCCCGCCTTCTTCATAGCTTTGAAGGCATTCTTTTGCCTGACTTTTCATAAGCGCCCAAAGCCCTACGCCGTTTTCAAGCTGATGAAAATCGCCGTAAAACCCGGCGTCGGGGATATCCCTTTTTGCCATAAGATAGAATTCGTCGGCGGCAAAGCAACGCCTCTCACCGTATTTTTCGACCGATATATCACCGTATTCGTCGATAATATCGATGGTCTCCCCTGCCGTTTTCTCGTTGAACGGTTCTAACTTCTCAAGCCCCTCGCGGTGATCCGAAAGTCCCACCGGAACGGCGGCTATGCACTCGACGTTTTCATTGCCCAAAAGGTCTCTTAAACTTCTTTTAAGTTCTTCTCCGTCGTTATATCCGGGGCATAAAACGAGCTGACAGTTCATCTTTATCCCGGCGGCGTTGAGTTTCGGGATTATTCCGAGCGCCTTGCCCGCGTTCTTGTTGGTCATCATTTTGACCCTGAGTTCGGGATTGGTCGTATGGACCGAAATATTTATCGGGCTTATATGCATCTTTATAATGCGGTCGACCTCGCGATCGGTCAGGTTTGTAAGCGTTATGTAGTTCCCGAAAAGGAAGGAAAGCCGTGAATCGTCGTCCTTAAAATAAAGGCTGTCCCTCATACCCTTAGGCAACTGATCGATAAAACAGAAGATACACTTGTTGCGGCAGGAACGCTTTTTGTCGATAAGATAGGTATCAAAAATCAGTCCGAGTTCTTCCGTTTCATCCTTTTTGACCGTTTTTTTCTTTATTTTGCCCTTGGCGTTTACAAACTCGACGGCAAGGTTCACTTCATTCTCGTAAAAACGGTAATCGAGGACGTCGGTTATCTCTTCGCCGTTAAGCGTCAGCAAAACGTCGTTTGGCTTTATCCCGATTTTCGCCGCAGGACTGCCCTTTTCAACGTCATTTACAACGACCGCCACTCTGATCACCGCCTTGCCGTAAAAAAATAAGGGGAGAAAACAGTCCTCCCCTTAAAAAATCAAAAATTATTCGGAAATTTCTCTGACTTGACGACCGTTATATTTGCCGCAAGCAAGACAAATTCTGTGAGGACGCTTATAAGCACCACAGTCAGGGCATCTTACCAATGCCGGAGCATTTAATTTCCAAAGATTGTTTCTTCTCTTGTCTCTTCTTGCTTTTGAGGTTTTTCTCTTAGGAACTGCCATTGTTTTCTTCCTCCTTAAAACTTATCTGAAAAATCAATTATCAAGTAATTCTTTGAGTTTTGAAAGGCGCGGATCCGTATCCGTCTTTCCGCATTCGCAGTCACCCTCATTTAAGTTCTTTCCGCAGCCTAAACAATATCCTTTGCACGTCTCACTACAAAGGTGTTTCCTCGGAAGACTTAAGAAAACTTCGGTAAATACGAGTTCGTCCACATCGAGCATCATATCGGGTACCGCAATAATGGTGTCACTTTCTTCCCCTTCGATAGAGGTCGCAAGCATTCTTTCAAAACTGACGCCGTAATCTCTTACGGTTTCGGTGCCGCATCGGTCGCAGGGAGCGGTGTAGGTATAGTTCATATCGAGGATCAACTCGACCGTCCCGGCGTGGCTTCTGACCCTGCCCTTCACCGAAACGGGGGTCTTGAGCGGATAACCTCCGGCATAATCGGTGTCGCTCATATCGAGCGAATAGTCGATAATGATCTCTTTGCCTTCATCAGCAAAAACGCTTTTAAGGTCTAAAACCATATTCCGCACCTTTCCATGCAATAAAATGGCACATCTAAAATTATATAATTTCGGTCCCGTTTTGTCAAGTGTTTATTTTGCGGATATTTATTTATACTAATTTTGTTGAAATAATCGCAAAAATGTGATAGAATTACCATAACGATTACAAAGAGGAAACGGATGATTGCGTTAAAACGCCTATGAAACACGATATTTTACTGTCGTCGCCTCCGGTCATCAGGGATTTTCTCACCTACAGCGAAACCATCAAGGGCAAATCCTCGCGCTCGGTCGACGAATACTATCTGGACCTTCAGACCTTTTTCCGATATCTTCTGACGATAAGGGGCAAGGTCGATCCTTCAACACCGTTTGACGAAATATCGATATCCGGGGTCGATGCCGAGCTTATTTCCTCGGTCACGATATCCGACCTGTATTCCTTTATCGTTTTTTGCAAAAACTCCCGCGATAACAGCGCGGCTACGAGGGCGAGAAAGACCTCGACTCTGCGCATTTTCTTCAAGTACCTTACGAACCAGATCCATCTTATTGAAGTAAATCCCGCCGAAATGCTCGATTCTCCTAAGGTCAAGCAGGCGCTTCCTAAACACCTGACACTTGAAGACTCGCTGAATCTTCTTAATTGTGTAGACGGACCGTATAAAGAACGGGATTACTGTATTCTTGTGTTGTTCTTAAACTGCGGTATGCGGCTTTCCGAACTTTGCGGGATAAATCTTAGCGATATCCGGTCCGACGGAACGCTTCGTCTGCTCGGAAAGGGCAATAAGGAACGGATCGTTTATTTAAACGACGCCTGCCAAAGCGCCGTGCAGGCGTATATGGCGGTTCGCCCGAAC
>JAGAAE010000186.1 GCA_017615405.1 Clostridia bacterium
CGGTTATATAGGTCCCGAAACAAAAACCGGCCGCTATGATACTACCGTAGGTCAACTTATGAACGGTTTTCCGATAGGAATTTTGCAATTATGGGCGCATCTGCCGTTTTTCCCGGGCAACGTTTCAAATGCTTACACCTATGATTTTCCGGTAAAGTTTATCGAAGTCAAAGGCTCGGGCATAGACAATGTTTTAGCCGGAGATATGAGTATCGTCGAAAATATCGTCGAAGCGGCAAAGCAGCTCGAAAAGGACGGATGTCGTGCCATTTGCGCCAACTGTGGTTTTTTCGGGCACTACCAAAGGCTGGTTGCCGACCGTCTTGATGTTCCCTGCTACCTTTCGGCAATGGTCCAGGTACCGTGGATCCTTGTAGGGCTTAAGTCAAACCAAAAGGTCGGCATAATGACCGCTAATAAAAACACTCTTTCTCCCTCGCTTTTCGAGGCGTGCGGTATAACCGAAGAAATGAGAAACCGCTGTGTGGTTTACGGGGCGCAGGATCAAAAAGAGTTTCCGAATATTCTTACCGGAGAAGGCGGACTTGACTATGATGCGCTTTCCGATGAACTATCCGGGATTGCCGATAAGATGGTAAAGGAAAACCCGGATATCGGAGCAATACTTCTTGAATGCACCGATATGCCGCCTTACGCACACCGTATTCAGGCGGAACAAAATCTTCCGGTTTACGATGCCATAACCCTCATAAAATATGTAAAATCAACCGTCACTCAGACTCCGTATTACGGGTTTTTATAATGGTCGCAACAGCAAAAAAGCCGATGCTGAACGCATCGGCTTCTTATTTTTACCTCTTATTATTTTTCCTTTTTAAGCGTTATCGGAAGTATATCATTCAAATAGTATACGCCGAAGGCGTTTTTGGAATAATATTTAACCTTCAAGGTATCTGCGCCGAGTTCGACGGTAAAGAATCTGTCCTCGATGATATTTGTTTCCGTTCCGAGGAAAAGGGTATTGCCGTCAAGTCTATATATGCCCTTGCCGTCCTCCAAAAATCTTGAAAGGTCCCATTTTTTAGCGAAATCTTCGGCTTCCTGCTCAAGTGTCATTCCGTCCTGTTCAAGACACATATCTTCGGGCGTGGTGTTAAGACCGTGAGCCTCGATTATTTTTGCAAGATACTTACGAAGCCCGTCCGGAATGGCTTTTTCCAGTTCGGTAAACTTCTTTTGAAGTTCATCCTTATTGTTGATGGTCACCGTATACGTCTCGTCCTCGCTGAAGGTAAAGGTTACGGAAGCGGTTGCCTTACTGAAATCCATATACTGCGCCATCGAGGCGTTTACGATATCGAGGGTGCTCTTAAGCGAGCCGGAAATATCAACGTCGGCAGTCCAGCTGCCGATAATCGTCGGAGTCTCCGTCTTTTTTGAAGCGGTTGCCTCTTTCTTATCGTTTTTATCAACCTTGCAGCCGGCAAACGATAACGCGATCAATACCGTCAGCGCAAAGCAGACCGCAAAAGAAAGGATCTTTTTCATAGATTATCTTCACTTTCCATAATAACAGCGATAGCATTCCTGCTACCGCTGAAACTTATAATAATCAGTCTTTAGCAAGAGGGGTCTGATTGTGCAAAGCGGCTCTGGTCTTTCTGATCTCACCTAAGTTTGCGGTAAGACCTTCGTCGGCTCTCTTCATAAGATCGTCAACGAATTCCTGAGCGGCTTTACGCATCTCGCGGCTCTTTGCCTGAGCGTTTGCGATGATTTCGGTAGCCTTTTCCTGAGCAAGTTTTACGATCTCCTGCTCCGCTACCATCTGCTTTGCACGTTCGTCGGCGTTACGGATGATACCGTCGGCTTCCCTCTTTGCGGTCGTGATGATCTCGGTACGGTCGGCAACTATGCCTCTCGCCTGCTTGATCTCGCTCGGGATGTTGAGACGGATATCGTCTACGACTGCGCGCAGTTTTTCAATATCAACAACGGTCCTCTTTCCGGGAATTTTAATACCGCTGTCAAGCACCTCATCAAACTGTTCAAGTAATTCTTCAAGTGTCATTTCTTTATCCTCCGTTTATAAGTTTTTAATCTTTTCGAAGTCTGCTTGAGATTTCTTCAAGTATGGTTTCGGGAACAAAATGGGATATATTCCCGCCCATGCTTGCAATTTGCTTTACCATACTGGAACTTAAGTACATATTTTCCGCACTTGTCGTAAGGAAAACGGTCTCAACCTCCGGGTTAAGCTTTTTATTGGTCAGCGCCATCTGGAATTCATATTCGAAATCCGAAACGGCGCGAAGGCCCTTGATGATCGCGCAGGCGTTTTTTTGCCTCGCGTATTCGGCGAGAAGACCATCGTAAACGTCGACCTCAACGTTAGGGATCTTCCCGACCGTTTTTTCAATAAAAGACTTGCGTTCTTCAAGTGTAAAAAAGCCTTCCGCTTTGTTTGCGTTCTTCATAATAACGACTATTATCTTATCGAACATCACGGCGGCTCGTTGAATAATATCAATGTGTCCGTAGGTTATCGGGTCAAAACTGCCGGGACAAATCGCAGTTCTCTCTGTCATTTATGCTTCTCCTTTTTTGTAAACCGTAACTGTTATTTTCCCGAATTTATATTCGCGGTAGATCCCGAAATCAAGAACGGTTTCGGGCATTTTTTCCTCCCGCGGATGCTCGCAAATCATGATGCCGTAGTCACTCATAACGGGAGCAACGCAGGATAAGGCGTCGGCTAAAATGCCCTTATTATACGGCGGATCAAGAAAAGCGATATCAAAAACGCCCGGCTTGCGCGAAAGAAATGATTTATAATCGGACTTGCAAATATTCGCTTTGTCCTTAAAGTCGGTACCTTCAAGATTCTTTCGTACGACCGATAAAGAAACGTCGGAATTATCGACGAACGTCGCGCTTATCGCGCCGCGGCTCAACGCCTCGATACCTAACTGCCCGCTTCCGGCAAAGAGGTCGAGAATGCGTCTGCCCTCAATGTCAAACTGGATCGAACTGAAGATCGATTCCTTGACCTTTTCGGATGTCGGTCTTACAAGGTCGTTGCCGGGAACGGTAATAAGTCGTTTTCCGCGAGCGGTTCCGGTGATCACCCTCATAACATAACACCATACCCATATAATATATCTATTATATTATCACATCAACCCCCCTTGTTTGTCAATACCTAATTTGCAAATTAACATAATTTTAACAAAAAACTTTCAATCAAGGGGCGAATATGATATAATTATCGTATCAATTTCGGTAACGCGGGTGAAAAAATGGAAAATCTTCTCAAATACCTTTTAAGCAAAGATTTTATTTCAAGCTGTATTATCTTCGTTGTTGTTGTGATATCCTGCATCCTTCTCGGGAAGAAAAAGAAGAAAATCACTAAAAAGATCGAGGACCTTAAGGATCCGAAGGTCATTATGACAAGGCGTCTTATTCTCGCGGGGCGGGTCCTTATATTTATTATCGGCTTTGTTATCATCTGCCAGATAAACGGGATAAACCTGATGTCGCTTGTTGCGGGACTCGGCATTGTCGGTGCCGTCGTGGGTCTTGCTTTTCAGGACTATCTCAAGGATATCATTATGGGATTTCATCTGCTCTCCGATCGCTTTTTCTCGGTTGGCGACTGCGTCGAGATAAACGGGCAGGAAGGCGTCGTTGTCGCCTTTTCGCTCACAACGACCAAGATCGATCTTTTATACGACCATTCGATCGTTACCATCTGCAACCGTAACATCAGTATGGTTAAAAAACAAAACGGTATTTTCTATATCGACCTGCCGCTGCCCTATGACGAGGACGGTGAAAAGATCCACACTTTGCTTGCCGAGACCTGCAAAAAGCTTTCAAAAGTGAAGGACGTTAAAAAGTGTGAGTTTTTCGGCACTCAGGAATTTGACTCTTCCTCCATACTCTACCGTATCGCGGTCTTCTGTAACGGCTCTAAAAAGCCGGGCGTTCGCCGCGCTGTACTGTTTGAACTCCAAAAGACGCTTAAAGATGAAGACATCGCCATCCCCTTCAATCAGCTCGACGTTCATATAGACAACGAAGGGGAAACCGCCCGATCCAAGTAATATTCCCCTGCCTTCAAGAATAGATATTATTATCTTTTCTTGTTAGGAGCATGGGGTTTGAAAAAGCATATAAAAGAGATTTTTTCGCTGTCGGTTTTTTGTCTCGCCGTTATTTTCGGCTTTTTCGTGAACAACACCGAAACTGCAGCCACCGTTTCTGCAAAGTATTATATTTCCTTCCCGAAGGTAATAGTCGACGCGGGTCACGGAGGATTTGACGGCGGCGCAGTTGCGTTTGACGGTACAAGCGAGAAGGACATAAACCTCGCAATTGCCAAAAAACTCGACGCCATCCTGCGGTTTTACGGCTTTTCGACCGTTATGACAAGGACGACCGACACCGCCATTAACGATTCGGGCGATGCGATCCGCTCGCAGAAGAAAAGCGATATGTACAACCGGCTTTCCTTTATGGAGAAAAACCCCGACGCGGTTTTTGTCAGCATTCACCTGAACAAATACACCACCTCGGCGGCAAGCGGCGCGCAAACCTTTTATTCGGATAATTTCGAG
>JAGAAE010000187.1 GCA_017615405.1 Clostridia bacterium
CGAAATTGTGTAAAATAGTATTATCTATAAGTGTACTTGCTTATTTACTTAATTTTAAGGAAAGATTAAAAGAGGTGTTTCTATGCCAAACAGATTATTTCAGGGCGTTATCCAGCAGATGAAGGAAACGATCGACCGAAAGTTCGGCGTTTTGGATGAATCTTTGACCGTCATTGCAAGCAGTGATCTCGATATGATAGGTGAGCAATTAAAGATTGCCTTCGTCAATTCGACCGAAGTTTTTATTGCCGGCGGATTTGCGCTTAAAAAAATCGATTCCAACCAGGGCGGTGATTATACCGTCTTCGTCGAAGGCGCCGACGTTTTGTCGTCGAAGTATGCCGGCATTTTAGCCGTTGCATTTTCAAACATTAAATTCTATTATGACGAGAAATACGACCGCGCGAACTTTATCAAGAATATCGTTCTTGACAACATCCTTCAGGGAGATATCTACATTAAGGCGAGGGAGCTTTATTTCAGCAGCGACGTTCAAAGAACGGTCATTCTCGTAAGGGCGCTCGAGCAAAACGACGTCGCACTTTACGATATTCTTCAAAACCTGTTCCCCGATAAGTCGAAGGACTTTATAATTAATATCAACGAGACCGATATCGCCATCGTCAAGGAGACCAACAACGGCGTCGGCTCGAAGGATATCGAGAATCTGGCATCCACCATTGCCGACACCATTTCGGGCGAATTCTTCGTTCATATCGTTATCGGTATCGGAACGACGGTCGATAACCTTAAAGACCTTGCCCGTTCCTTCAAGGACGCTCAGATAGCTTTGGAGGTCGGAAAGGTATTTGATACCGAAAAGACCATAATTTCATATGATAATTTAGGTATAGCAAGACTTATCTATCAGTTGCCGACGACCCTTTGCGAGACCTTTTTGAGAGAAGTCTTCAAGCGCGGATCGATCGACAGTCTCGATCACGAGACCTTGTTTACCATCCAGTGTTTCTTTGAGAACAATCTTAACGTTTCCGAAACTTCAAGGAAACTTTTCGTTCACAGAAACACGCTTGTTTATCGTCTTGAAAAGATCAAGAAGATAACAGGTCTTGACCTGAGAGAGTTCGACCATGCGATCGTCTTCAAGATCGCGCTTATGGTAAATAAGTATCTTAAAAGCGCTCCGGTCAAGTACTAATTGAAAGCGAGAGAAAACAAATGTCAGAAAACGTTGCG
Organism: Clostridia bacterium; assembly: GCA_017615405.1. Classification (GTDB taxonomy): domain Bacteria; phylum Bacillota; class Clostridia; order Oscillospirales; family Acutalibacteraceae; genus UBA737. Next base: position 1,198 of record JAGAAE010000187.1, read on the forward strand.
GAAACAAATTCCGCTTTGACAAACGAGGTACCCGTTATCGAATTCAAGGGCGTTTCAAAAAGATACGCCAACGGGACCCACGCGCTTGAAGACGTGAATATCCGGATCAATAAGGGCGAGTTTGTCTTTGTCGTCGGTTCTTCCGGCGCCGGAAAAAGTACCTTTATGAAGCTCATAATGCGCGAAGAAAAGGCGAATACCGGAACAATAAAGGTAAACGGTTTCAACCTCACCAAAATGAGAAGGAAACAGGTTCCTATGCTCAGACGGACGATGGGTATCGTTTTCCAGGACTTCCGCCTGATACCTAAAATGACGGTCTTTGATAACGTTGCCTTTGCGATGCACGTCGTAGGCGCTCCGAACCGCAGGATAAGGAAAGAGGTAACCAATGCACTTTCCGCAGTCGGACTCGGCGATAAAGCAAGATCGATGCCTAACGAGCTTTCGGGCGGCGAACAGCAAAGGGTCGGTATAGCGAGGGCGCTTGTCAACAATCCAGCGCTTATAATAGCCGACGAGCCTACCGGAAACGTCGACCCGAATATGTCCTACGATATCGTATCTATGCTTACCGCCATCAATAAGATGGGAACGACCGTTCTGATGGTAACCCACGATCACCAGCTGGTCAGAGAGTTCAAGCAGCGCGTTATTATGCTTGATTCCGGCAAGATCGTTGCCGATAATACTGCCGGAGGTGACGAAGAATGAAGATGGGCGATATAAGATACCTTACCAAAGAGGGTATCAAAAACACCTGGGCAAACCGTCTTATGACGCTCGCCTCGATCGGCGTTCTCGTTGCCTGTATGGTCGTTATCGGGCTTGCCGTTCTCATTTCGGAAAACGGCAACAAGGCGCTCGGGGATCTTGAAAAGCAGAACGTCGTTATTGCCTATATGAAGGATTACAGTTGGGCATTATACGGACGTGAGACCGACGATACGAAGACTTCGGACAGCAAGGCTGAGGAAGCAAAAACAAATGATACCTCAACCAAGCAGGAAACTGATGACGCCAAAGAAACCGATGACGCCGCAGCGACCGAAACCCCTGATGAAAACGGTATCAAACAGTCCGATTATTATATTCACAATGATGAGGAAGCAAAGGAACTTTGCAGGCAGATCGAAAAGATCGACAACGTAAAAAAGGTCGAATTCATATCGAGTGCCGAAGGTCTTAAAACCGTGACCGAGAAGATGTTTAAGGAAGAGGAGCAGTATTTTTCCTTCCTTAACGACGATAACCCGCTTCCCTGCGCCGCGAAGATAACCATGAACAGTATGGAAAAATTCGACGCCACCATCCGCAAGATCGAAAATATGCAGGAGATCGATATCGTCCGTTCCCAGGCCGATTCGGCGAAGAAGATCGTGGCGATCAAAAACGGTGTTCAGGTCGCCGGTATGTGGATGGTATCCATTCTTCTTTTGATTTCCCTCGTTATCGTTTCAAATACGATAAGGATCACGATGTATAGCAGAAAACTTGAAATAAGCATAATGAAGGCTGTCGGTGCAACAAACGCGTTCGTAAGACTTCCGTTCGTCGTCGAGGGCGTTACGATAGGGCTTATTTCGGCGCTGATATCGGAAGGGTTGCTTTACTTCTGTTATCGCGTCGTGACCGAAAAGATAAGCAATATCATCGGAACAACGGTCATCCCGTTCTCCGAAATGGCTCTGACCCTTCTCGGCATCTTTGCCGCAATAGGAATAGTTTCGGGCATCCTCGGAAGCTCGATCATGATAAGCAAATATCTTCGTAAAGAGGGCAGCGAATTCGCTGCGATCTGAGAAATGACGATATGATCAGGGAGGCAACAAAAATGAATCGATTTACAAAGAGGATAATGACCATCATCCTTTGTTTTTCAATAGTCGTAGTATCCTCTTCATTTTCGATCCCCGTTTATTCGAGCACCCTTCAAGAGCAGATAAACGATCTTGAAAGGCAGTCGAAGGCGAAGGAGGCGGAGATCAGCAAATTAAAACAGCAAAAGGCGGAGCCTCAGGCTCGCGCAAACGCTATCCGGGAGAAGATCGCGATCGTTCAGGCTCAGATAAACGCCTGCAACGCCGAGATCTCAAAAATCAATTCGAAGATCGCAAAGAACAAGCAGATGATCGCCGAAAAGCAGGACGAGATCGCGAAGGATAAACTTGAATTCAAAAAGCGCATACGCGCGATCTATATGTCGAATTTTGACAGCAATATCAAGATCCTTTTAGGCGCAAAAGGTTTTTCGGACTTCCTTCAGCTTACCCAGCTTACCGCATCGATATCTGCTAAGGACAAGTCGATGATCGAAGGGCTTACCGCCGAGATCGCCGAGCTTGACAAGATCAATGCGGAGAATCAGAAGATGCTCGATTCCCAGGTTGCTATCCGCTCCACAATCAGGGCAAAACAGCAGGAGCTTGAAGCACAGGAAAACGAGGTCAATCAGATCTTAGGCTCCATCAATCAGGATATAAACACGGCGACCAAGGAAAACAATGCCATTGAAAAAGAAATTAGAGCCAAGCAAAAGGCGTTGGAAGACAGTATCAGGAAAAACAGTTACAGTTCACAGACCTTTATCAATCCGAATACGGGATTCCAGTGGCCGGTAAACGGTTTCAGGACAATTTCGGCAGGCTTCCAGAGCAACGATGCCGTCCACAGGGGACATCACAACGGTATTGATATTTCGGGCGGCGGCATCCAGGGTCAGCCGATCCGCGCGATAGCCGACGGTATTGTCGGGACCGTCAATAACAGCTGCACCCATAACTACAAGAAGTCGGGCAACTGCTGCGGAAACGGTTACGGCAACTATTGTGTTATCAACCACGGTACTATCAACGGCTCCAACTACACGGCATACTATGCCCATGCCCAGACGATCACCGTTTCACCCGGTCAGAAGGTTACTCAGGGACAGGTTATCGGCTACGTCGGAACAACGGGCTGGTCGACCGGTTACCATCTGCATCTCGGTATCTTAAAGAATAACGTTTGGGTAAACCCCTATCCGCTTTTCTTCTAAAAAATGAAATCTAAAGTAATAAGAGCAGTTTCGATAATACTGCTTTTGGCGGTCATGACGGCGGTGTTTTGCTTTTCGGCACAACCCGCCGAGGAGTCCCAGCAGACAAGCGATGGCTTTTTATACAAGATAATTTCGGTATTTTACCCCAAGATAAAGACCGCCTCACCCGAGCAAAGGGAAGAGATAATGGAAAAGTTTTCTTCCCCGATAAGAAAATTCGCCCATTTTTCAATCTTCGGACTAATGGGCGTTTTGTCGCTTTTATCGGTAATATCGTATAACAGATCAAAACCGGACATAAGATATCTTATCGCATGGCTCATATGCATTTTATATTCCGTAAGCGATGAGATACATCAGCATTTCGTTCCGGGGCGAAGTTGTGAGATAAGGGATATGCTTATCGACAGCGGCGGCGCATTGCTCGGCGTTATTTTGGCATCAGTTTTTTGTTTTATCATAAGAAAAAGGGCTGAGAATAGTGAAAATCGAGAAAAAAGATAAGATTTCAAGCGGCAGTTTCAGACTGTTTTTGGTCATTGCGGCGTCTATTCTCTTCTTTTTCGCCATTTACAGGATAGATATTTTTTTAAGCGCGATATCGACCGTTCTGACGGTCCTGGAGCCGGTGTTTTTCGGGCTTGTTATCGCATATCTTCTCAATCCGCTCGTTGATATTTTTGAAAAAAAGGTTTTCCCGAAGATATTTAAAAAGGGGATCGGCAAACGGCTTAAAAAATTTGTCGATATCGTTTCGATCTTTTTTTCGATGCTTATCTTCTGTCTTATCCTTTGGGGGATCGTTATTCTGATCATCCCCGCCGTCGTTGAAAGTATCGGAACACTTTCGAGCGTCCTTCCTCAAAGGATAATGAAACTGATCGACAATGCCGACGAATACCTAAATAAGAATGATACGATGAAGTATTTTTCAAGTCAGGCGTCGTTATACGTTCAGAAATGGATCCAAACCGACCTTTCCTCCATCGTTTACAAATCGGTCGATTACGTATTTTTCGGAGTTTTAGGTGTCGTCAACTTCCTTAAGAATTTTGCAATAGGTATGCTTATCTCGGTATATATCCTTTACAGCAAAGAGAAATTCGGCAACCAGTCAAGAAAGATTCTTTGCGCCTGCTTTAAGCAAAAAACGGTCAACAACATCCTTATTGTATTAAAGAAGAGCAATTCAGTTTTCAACGGATTTATTTACGGAAAGATACTCGACTCGGTCATCATAGGCGTCATATGCTTTGTCGGGATAACCATTCTTGATATGCCTTACAGGGTCCTTGTCGCTACCATTGTCGGAATTACAAACATTATCCCGATCTTCGGACCTTATATCGGCGCCATTCCCTGTGCGGCGCTCATCCTTTTGACCGACCCCATTAAGGGAATCTACTTTATAATATTTATCATCCTGCTTCAAACCCTCGACGGCAACGTGATCGGACCGAAGATTTTAGGCGGAAAGACGGGTATCGAATCCTTCTGGGTAATATTCGCGATCCTTATCGGCGGCGGACTTTTCGGTGTTCTCGGAATGATTTTAGGTGTCCCGGTCTTTGCGGTCATCTATTACTTTGTTGCGATGCAGATAAACAGGATGCTTAAAAAGAAAAAAATGTCGACCAACAGCGAAGATTATGCGATAGACAATTTTAATTTATCCGAAAACGAGGTAACAGCGGATGAAGAAGAGTAAACTCATAAAAGAAAACCTTGACCTTTATGAGCGGCTCAAGGTCGCCAAACAGCGGACTGCCGATCTTGAAAAAGACCTGAAAACCGTAAAAAGCGAGTTGGAAGTCTTAAAGGCGGAAAACGCGCGGCTTGCGGATGAATTAAAAGCAAAAAACGACCGTCCGACCGAGGATATTAAGGGGATCGAAGCGGTAATCCTGCCCGAAAGCGAGCCGGGGACGGTATTGCCCAAACCCGTGACGGCACCTCTTGATGCGGATATTGCCGACGTTCCTTTAAAGGACGATATGCAGTATGCCGCCGATATAATTGGTGATATTGTTATCGAGTCCGCGAAATTCAGCAACCGCCTCACCGAGAACGGCAATTCGCAGCATATAGAACTTGTTAATCTCGTTTTAGGCAAGACCGAGGTCTCAAAGGCGGATATTCTGGCGATAATAAGGGAGGATATCCCTTTGATCGTCAAGAAGCAGAAGATCGACGCCGTCAAGGCATCGACTATCGAATATTTTGAAAGCGTTATGGGTCAGATCAGCTGATTTTCAAGGTGTTTTATCATATCATAACAGCTTTAATGCCTACTTCAGTCGAAAAATCAAATGTACCCGATATGGTGAAAGGGGGAAAACATAATGCTTAATGATTTGGTCCAGATTTATTTATATTCCTCGCTTATTGCGATCGTCGTATTGGCAGGTGTTGCCGCGGGAATTATGGACAAAGTCTTTGGCGTCGGTTATCATCCGATACTTTCCGCGGTGATCGGTGCCGCCATAGGGATCGTATTCCTTGTCATATTCCCGAAACTCGTGGTCGCCGCCGCCATAGTCGCAGTAGTCGCAACGATCGCGGCAAGTCTGATTCAGGAAAAGGTACTTTAATAGCAAAATATAAACGGCTGTATCGCTTGATTGATACAGCCGTTTTTTTGCGCTTTCTTGAAGGTCACCGCGCTACAATCTTATCAATATTGCCTCATCGTCTGATATCTGATATCTGATGTCTGATATCTGATGTCTGGATCCGTAGGGTCGATTCACGAATCGACCGAAAAAACCGCGCAGGGTCAACGCGGGCGGATGATATCCGCCCCTACTACGGTATAAAACTACGGTATAAAACCATTTATTGTTTTATACATATATAA